>JAJYTH010000128.1 GCA_021793175.1 Actinomycetes bacterium | reverse complement strand
GTCGCCGAGTCCGGCGTAGCGCGCGTCGCCGTCCTGGCTGTACTCGCTGCCGGGCTCGATGGGCGGCGGCGGAGTGTCGTAGGAACGGCGCCACAGCATGAACTGTTCCTCGCCGAACTGTTCCAGCGTCTGTTTCTTGTTCTTGCCCTGGAGGGCACCGTAGTGGCGCTCGTTGAGCCGCCAGTCGCGCCGCACGTCGATCCAATGGCGGTCGGCGACGTCGAGGGCGATGTTCGCCGTCGAGATAGCGCGCCGCAGCAGAGACGTGTGGACGACGTCGGGCAGCAGGCCCGCCTCGACGAGCAACTCACCGCCGCGCCGGGCTTCGGTCTCCCCTTGTTCGGACAGCGGGACGTCGACCCAGCCGGTGAACAGGTTCTCCGCATTCCACGTGCTCTGCCCGTGTCGCAGCAGCACCAGGGTTCCAAGTTCGGCCATGCTCCAAGCCTGCCATGCGGCCGTTCGGGTGGGCGGCCCCGCGCTCACGCTCCGAAAAATCTACTGACCGTTGCACAGAGAAAGGTTGATCTTCACCCACTCCCCTGGCACGAGGTCAACAAACGTGTCGTCCCGGTTAAGAGAATCGCGGCGCGTTAACGATAGGGGCGAATTTCACCCGAACGAGGGACTGAGTAGTCTTGTGATTACAGCCCCGAGTCTGACAAGTTGACTACAACCCGCTCGGTCGGTCACCACGCACTCCCCGGCCGAAAGCGGGCACAGACGCAGCTCGTCTTCCCCCTGCCGAGCTGCGACCCGCCGGCCCCGTTGGCATCCCCCTCGCCACCGGGTCCAATGCGGCGGGACAGTCAGCGGGGCGGCTCGAGTTCGCGACTCCCCCCTCCCTCGAGCCGCCCCGCGACACACAGCACGGGTACAGAGCACACAGCGCGTGTCGATGCGGTGTCCTCTCGGACCTCTCACCTTCTGCAACGTGCAGAACCGCGCTCCGGTTCCCGGTGTGACATCCGTCCTGTCTAGTCGGACATGAGTGAACCCGGAGTGTGAGGCGTCTCGGGGCGCACCAGATGCTCGAACGCCTTCAGGTTCGCCAGCGACTCGCCTCGCGACACCCGCCAGTCCCACTCCCTGCGGATCGACGTCGCGAAACCGAGCTCCAGCAGCGTGTTGAAGTCACCGTCGGCCGCTTCCAGGATCTGGCCGAGCACCTTGTCCACTTCGGCCTCGGTGACCGTGTCCAGGCCGAACCTGCCGGCGAGGTAGATGTCGCCGACCGCGTCGATGGTGTAGTGCACCCCGTACAACTTCGCGTTGCGGCGCAACAGGAATCGGTAGACATCCTCGTGCGCCTCGTCGGGGCGCCTGCACACGAACGCCTCCACGGCCAGCGAATGCTCGCGCGCGATGAACCAACAGTTGGTCTGCAGTTTCTTCACTCCGGGCAGAGTGACGAAATACACGCCCTCACGGCGACGGTTGTATTCCAACCCTGACGCGTCCAGCGTCGAGGCGATCACCTCGTCGACGCGATGGAACTCCTCCCGGCCGTTGCCGGCGCTCACACCGCCACCTCCAGTGCCGTGCCGCGGAAGGCCCTCATGGCCTCCCGGTAGATGTCCAACAACGCGTCGGTGGTGCGCTGCCAGGAGAACCGCTGTGCGTGTTCCCGCGCGCCGCGCGACAACGTCGCCCGCACCCCGGTACGCAGGGCGACCCGGGCGAGAGCGTCGGCCCAGTCCTCCGTGTCGTGTGTGGGAACCAACAGACCCGACACCCCGTCGTCGACCGCCACCGGCAGGCCTCCCACCCGCGCCGCCACCACGGGTGTTCCACACGCCTGCGCTTCCAACGCCACGAGCCCGAAAGACTCGTTGTGGCTCGGCACCGCCACAGCGTCGGCGGCGCGGTAGACGTTCACCAGGTCCCGGCCGCCCTGCGGGGGCAGGAAACGTGTGACGTCGTCGATACCCAATCCCGCGGCGAGATCCATCAGCAACCTGGGCTGTTCCAGCCCTGTACCCGACGGACCGCCCGCGACGAGAACCACCAGCCGCCGCCGCAGCGCGGGGTCACGTCGCACGAGCGCGGCGGCGGCACGCAGCAACACGTCGGGAGCCTTCAACGGCTGGATACGCCCCGCGAACGCGAACACCACCGCGTCGGCGGGGATGCCGAGCGCGGCTCTGGCCTCGGCCTGACTTCCCGGCCGAAACCGTTCCAGATCCACCCCGGGCGATGCCGTGCGCACGGCATCGGGATCGGCGTCGTACAACCGCACGAGCTGATCGGCCTCCACCTCGGTGTTCACCACCAGCCGGTCGGCCTCGGCCACCACCTGTTCCTCACCGATCACGCGCGTGCGCGGCTCGGGCGTGTCACCCGAGGCGAGAGCGGCATTTTTGACCTTGGCCAACGTGTGGGCGGTGTGGACCAGCGGCACTCCCCAGCGATCCCGGGCCAACCAGCCGACCTGTCCCGACAACCAGTAGTGCGAGTGGATGAGGTCGTAGTAACCCGGCTCCTGGAACGCCTCCGTGCGCAGCACACCCGAGGTGAAGGCACACAGCTGGGACGGCAGCTCACCACGCTCCAGCGGTTCGAACGGGCCCGCGGGGATATGGCGGACGAGCACTCCGGGAACGAGTTCCACCGCCGGTGGCTGATCGGACGACGTGGCGCGCGTGAACACCTCGACGCTCACTCCGCGGCGGGCCATCTCCACGGCCGTCTGCGAGATGTAGACGTTCATACCGCCCGCGTCCTTGGTGCCCGGTTGCTCCAACGGTGAGGTGTGGACGGACAGCACCGCGACCCGGCGTGGCCAGGTGGCCACCCGGTAGCCGGAGTTCGTCACCGCTTCACCTTTCTGCTCGGCCGACTGCGCCGTCGACGGCCTGTTCGGCGAACCACCTCAGTGTGGTGCCGAATTCGTGGGAGGACTCGACGAACGGCAGATGCCCTACTCCCTCCCACCAACGCGTGGCCGCCCCCGCAATCTTCCCGGCCGTGTACTCGCCCGCGGAGACGTCCACGACGGCGTCCTCGGTGCCGTGCAGCACGAGCGTGGGTACGTCGACGGCGGCGAGCACGTCGGCGCTGTCGACGTCACGGCGGAACAACGCTTTGCGCACCCTCGGTGGCACGGCGAGGCTCGCGCCCAACAGGGCCTGAGAGACGTGTCCGGGGACAGGTCCGGCGGCCATGCCGGTGGCCAACGTCCGCAACGCGGGCAGGGCGACATCGAGATCGTCGGAGAGCGCGTCGGGCAGTGCCGCCGACATCGCGGAGCCCACCCGGCCCCCGGGACGACCTTTGCCGATCTCGGTGATCGCACCGGCGAACACGATGCCGGCCAACCCACGCGTACCGTGGACCCGCAGATAGTCGGTGATCACCAGACCGCCGTACGACCAGCCCACCACCACCGCGTCCGGCCCGGCCACCTCGAGCACCGCGGCGAGATCGTCCGCCCACACCGTGGGATCGTCGTAGTCTTCCTCGGGCGTCTCGGAAACACCGTGCCCACGCAGATCGAGGGCCAGCAGCCGGAAACGCTCACGCAACCGTGGATCGGCGAACTGAAGATCCCATGCCCGGGCCGACTGGGCCCAACCGTGGACGAACACGATGGCGGGAGCGTCGAGTTCGCCGTCGACCCGTACCCCCAACCGGACACCAGACGCACCGACGACTTCCGACCTCATCCGCCTCGTCAATCCCCTTTCGGGTCCTTTCGAGTCACCGCACGCCCGTGCACCGCCGACGAGCATGTTTACATTACCTGGCAGCATCGGGGGACATGAGCACCCGAACGGCAGTCATCACAGGGGCAAGCGCCGGTATCGGCGCGGCGACCGCACGCGCTCTAGCAGCCGCCGGATTCCACGTCGTCCTCGGCGCACGACGCCTGGAGAAACTCCAGCCACTCGCCGAGGAACTGTCCGGCACCGCGCACCGACTCGACGTGACCGACGCCGAGTCGGTGACGTCTTTCGCCGAGCGGATTCCGGAGTGCCACGTGCTGGTCAACAACGCCGGTGGTGCGCGGGGCCTCGACCGCGTCGAACACGCGGACGAGGAGCGCTGGCGGTGGATGTGGGAGGCCAACGTGCTGGGCACGCTCCGGGTCACCAAGGCGTTGCTGCCGAAACTGCTGGCCTCCGGTGACGGGCACGTCATCACCGTGACGTCCATCGCGGGTCACGAGACCTACGACGGCGGCGCGGGGTACACCTCCGCCAAGCACGCCCAGTCGGCACTGCACCGGACGTTGCGTTCGGAACATCTCGGTGACCCGCTGCGCCTGACCGAGATCATTCCGGGGATGGTGGAGACCGACTTCTCGATCAACCGGTTCGAAGGCGACACCGAACGCGCGGCCAAGGTCTACGAGGGGTTGACGCCACTGACGGCCGAGGACGTCGCCGAGGTGATCGCCTTCGCCGCCACGCGACCCTCGCACGTCAACCTCGACCAGATCGTGCTCAAGCCGAGAGCGCAGTACAGCGGCAGTCGAGTGCACCGGGAGTGACCCGGACGGCCACCACTGCTAGAGCGCGCAGTTCACCAGCAGCGGCTCGGGCCGCAGTTCGACCCCGAACCGCTCGTACACACCGTCGCGCACCTGCCTCGCCAGGGCCAGCAGGTCGGCGGTGGTGGCCCCGCCTCGGTTGGTGAGCGCCAGCGTGTGCTTGGTGGAAAGCGACACGCGGCCACCGGGCCCGGGGTGTCCCTTGGTGAACCCGGCGCGTTCGATGAGCCACGCCGCCGACAGTTTCACCCCGTCGTCGGCGGGATACCGCGGCACGGCCGCGTCCTCCCCGACCACCTCGGCGATCCGTTCCAACACCCGCGGCAGGTCCGCCTCGGTCACGATCGGGTTGGTGAAGAACGAGCCCGCACTCCACGTGTCGTGGTCCTGCGCGTCGAGAACCATGCCCTTGCCTCGCCGCAGGGCGAGCACCGCGGCCCGCGCTTCGGACACGGGCACCCTGGTGCCGATCTCCACCCCGAGGGTGCGGGCCAGCTCGGCGTAGCGGACGGGAACCGACAGGCCGTCGTCGAACAGGCGGAACCGTACGGACAACACCACACCGGAGTCGGTGCCCTTGAGCACGCTGGTGCGGTAGGCGAACCCGAGCTCGTCGGCCGGGACCGTCCGTACCTCGCGGGCACGGCGGTCGTACAGCTCGATCGATTCGACGACCTGGCTGACCTCACACCCGTACGCGCCGACGTTCTGGATGGGCGTCGCACCCGCACAGCCCGGAATGCCCGACAGGCACTCCACCCCGCCGAGTCCCGCCGACACCGTGGCCGCCACGTAGGCATCCCAGTCCTGGCCGGCGGCCGCCGTACGGAAGTCGTCGCTCCACCCCGTGGTGGCGATGCGCACGACCGTGCCGTCGAAGCCGTCGTCGCCGATGACGAGGTTCGAGCCACCGCCGACGAGCAGCACGGGCTCACCCGCGTCGTCGAGCTCCCGCACGGAAGAGACGAGGTCGTCGGCGGTCTCGGCCACGACGAACCGCCGCGCGGGCCCACCGAGCCGCAGAGTGGTGTACTCACGCAGCGATTTCCGACCGACCGTTTCGACAATGCTCACGCCTTCAAACGGTACTGTCCCTCGCATGGCCACCCGTATCGAGCACCGTGCCACGTTCGCGCACGACGTCGCCGACGTCTACGACGCCCAGACCGGCGAGCGGGCCCTGCGTGCACGGCTGGAGCAGATCGGAGGCGCGCACGCCGAGCTGCGCGGCCATGAGGTGACGGAGCACGGTGCCCGGTACACGCTGATCCAGGGCATCGCCGCCGACAAGCTGCCTTCGCTGGTGCGAAACCTCCATTCCGGTGACCTGATCGTGCGACGCGAGCACGTCTGGACCGTCCTGGGCGACCGCCGCACCGGGACGATCACCGTGGGAGTTTCCGACGTGCCCGGCCGGATCACGGCCGACGTCGAGCTCTCATCGAACGCCGAGGGATGCGTGCAAACCACGCGCGGCGAGGTGGCCGTGCGGATTCCCCTCATCGGCGGCAGGATCGAAAGTTTCGTCGCGGACCAGGTGACGAGACTACTCGAACTCGAAGCCCATTTCACGACGCAGTGGCTCGCGCACTGAAACCGGTCACTCACCGACACACGCCGTCCGACGTCTCTCTCGTCACTCCCGGCGGGAGCACCGTGTACGACGCCACGGTGACCAGGGAGAATGTCTTACCGTGCACGAGCGCCAGTACGTCATCACCTTCGGCTGTCCCGACCGCAAGGGGATCGTCTCCCGCATCTCCTCGTTCCTCGCCGAGATCGGCGGATGGATCGTCGAGGCCGCCTACCACACCGACCCGGACACGGGCTGGTTCTTCACCCGCCAGGCGGTGAAGGCCGACTCCGTTCCGTTCGACATCGACGAGCTGCGAGCCCGCTTCGCCGGCGTGGCGCGGTCACTGGGTTCGGAGACCGACTGGAGCGTGGACGACACCGGACAACGTCCCCGAGTGGTGATCCTGGTGTCGAAGGAAGGTCACTGCCTGTACGACCTGCTGGGCCGAGTCGCGTCCGGTGAGCTCGACGCCGACGTGCGCGCCGTCATCGGCAACCACGACGTGCTTTCCGACATCACCCAGGCGCACGGTATCCCGTTCCACCACGTCCCCTTCGACGGTGACGGCGCGAACGCGTTCGACCAGATCGCCAAGCTGGTCGACGAGCACGATCCGCACGCCGTGGTACTCGCCCGGTTCATGCGCATCCTGCCGCCCGAACTGTGCGAGGCGTGGGCCGGCAGGGCCATCAACATCCACCACAGCTTCCTGCCGTCGTTCATCGGCGCACGCCCCTACCACCAGGCGTACGCGCGAGGCGTGAAGCTCGTGGGCGCCACCTGCCACTACGTCACTCCCGACCTCGACGCGGGGCCGATCATCGAGCAGGACGTCATCCGCGTCGATCACCGCGACACGGTGTCGGACATGGTGCGCAAGGGCCGCGACATCGAGAAGGTCACGCTGGCTCGGGGGCTGCGGTGGCACCTAGAGAGGCGCGTGCTCGTGCACGGCAACCGCACCGTGGTCCTCTGAGTCCTTCTCGTCCTTCTCGTCGTTCGAGTCCTTCGAGTTCTTCGGACTCGAACGGCGCCGCGCGGCGGGCACGATCATCGGCGTCCCCGTCTCGGGGTCGTCCATGATCCGACAGGGCAGCCCGAACACGTCGGCGATCAACTCGGCCGTGACGATCTCGCTCGGGTCGCCCTGCGCGGCGATGCGCCCACCCGGTGCGAGCACGATCAGGTTCGTGGCGTAGCGGCACGCCTGATTCAGGTCGTGCAGCACCGCCACCAGGGTGTGGCCGGAGTCGGCGTTGAGGTCGGCGCACAGCTCCAGCACCTCGATCTGGTGGGCGATGTCGAGGAACGTGGTCGGCTCGTCGAGCAACAGGATGGG
>JAJYTH010000026.1 GCA_021793175.1 Actinomycetes bacterium | reverse complement strand
ACACATGCGGTACGGGGGGTGTCCTTCAGCCTGGAACAAGGGCAGACCCTCGCGATCGTGGGCGAATCCGGCAGCGGTAAGAGTCTCAGCTCACTGGCGATACTCGGCCTGCTGCCACCACAAGCACGCGTCGTCTCGGGCAGCATCCGCTGGGACGGCCGTGAGCTGCTGAGCCTCGGCGACGACGAGTTACGGAAACTCCGCGGTGAGGAACTCGCCATCATCTTCCAGGATCCACTCAGCGCGTTGAATCCGTCGCTGACCGTGGGCTACCAGATCGCGGAGATGTTCCGCCGCCGTCGTGGGGCCCGCCGCGAGGAAGCCTGGCGGCGGGCGATCGAGGCGATGACCGAGGTCGGCATCCCCGACGCGGCCCGCCGGGCCGAGAACTATCCACACGAGTTCTCCGGCGGGATGCGACAACGGGTGATGATCGCGATGGCGCTGGCATTGGAGCCCCGGCTGCTCATCGCCGACGAACCCACCACCGCGTTGGACGTGACGGTGCAGGCCCAGATCCTGCGACTGTTGCGGAAGCGACAGGAAGCCGGACTCTCCATGATCATCATCAGTCACGACCTCGGCGTGGTGGCCCGCACCGCGCAGCGGGTGGTGGTGATGTACGCGGGTAAGGCCGTGGAATCGGGCACCGTGGCCGAGTTGTACTCGAACCCCAGCCACCCGTACACGAAGGGCCTGCTGGCGGCGAGTCCCTCGGCTCGTGACACCGGACGCCAGATCCAACCGATCGACGGCTATCCGCCGGACATCACGGCGATGCCGAGCGGATGCGCGTTCCATCCGCGGTGTCCGTTCGCCCGCGAACACTGTCGAACGGACGAACCCGAGCTGCGCACCGTCGCACCGGGCAGGACCAGTGCGTGTCATTTCGCGGAGGAGGTGCTCACTCATGGCGAAACCGTCGGAAACACCCGTGCTTGAACTCGTCGATCTGGTGGCCGGGTACCGGTCACGACAGGGCCTGTTGGGGCGGCGACGGGACGTCCACGCCGTCGCCGGGGTGTCCTTGTCGGTACACGCCGGGGAGACGGTGTGCCTGGTGGGCGAATCGGGCTGCGGTAAGTCCACAGTGGCTCGATCGGTCGTCGGCCTGTTGGAACCGCTGTCCGGTCAGGTGCACTTCGACGGTCGTGACGTTCGAGAGCTTTCCCGCTCCGAGCGCAAGGACCTACGGCGTCAAGTGCAGTTGGTGTTTCAGGACCCGTATGCGTCGTTGAACCCGACGATGACGGTGTACGAGCTGCTCAGTGAGGCGTGGCGGATCCATCCCGGCATCGTCGAACGCGACGACTGGGACGCCGAGGTGGCCTCACTCCTGGAACGCGTCGGCCTCAACCCGAGCCATGCGAACCGCTATCCGCACCAGTTCTCGGGGGGACAACGGCAGCGTATCTCCATCGCCAGAGCGTTGTCGGTGCGTCCTCGACTCATCGTCTGCGACGAGGCGGTGTCGGCTCTCGACGTGTCGATCCAGGCTCAGATCCTCGCCCTGCTCAAACAGTTGCAGGAGGAGCTGGGGGTCGCGTACCTGTTCATCACACACGACCTCGGAGTGGTGCGGCACATTGCCGATCGGGTCGCCGTCATGCATCTCGGCACGATCGTGGAGACCGGGGAGACCGAGCAGATCTACGAACATCCCGCCCATCCCTACACGCGGGCGTTGCTGTCGGCGGCTCCGAGCGTGGAGGACTGGCAGGAGGACGTCGACAGCGAGATCGTGCTCGCCGGCGACGTGCCCTCACCGCTCGATCCACCTCGCGGTTGCCGCTTCCACACCCGGTGTTGGAAAGCAACGGATCAGTGCCGGGCGGACGAGCCGACGCTCGCCCACCGTGGCACCGATCATCCCGTGGCCTGCCACTACCCGGAGGAACGACACCGCGTCAGCGTCGGGGTGGTCTAGTCCACAGCAGCGTCCACCATCGTGGCATAGGCGATGACGTTGTCGTGGTAGCTCTGCACCGTGCGGTTGAAGGAACCGCCGCAGGTAATCATTCGTAGTTCCGCACCGTCGGTGTTACCGTACACCTTCTCGGTGGGGAACGCGTCCTTCGGATACTGCTCGACCTCGGTGACCCGGAACAGCACAGTGCTCCCGTCTGCACGATCCACGACCACGTCGGCGCCCGCCTCAAGATTGCGCAGATCGAAGAAGACGCCTTTCTGGTTCTGCCAGTCGACGTGCGCGGCCAGCACCGACGGGCCGCGTTCACCGGGTGTCGGAGATTCCTCGTACCACCCCACCGTTTCCGCGCCTTCGGGCACTTCCATGGTGTTGTCCGGCTCCAACCCCAGGCCGACGAAGGTACCGGTGTCCACCCCGATGTCCGGGATGCGCAGCCGCACCGGCGGAGAAGCCGACAGCGCGGCCTGAACATCGGCGTTGGCGCTGACCTGTTGCTCCCCGGCCTCGGCGTATCCGGCGATCGTGTCCTGTGGACCGCCGCAACCGGTGATCAGCAGGAAGGCCAACGCTGCCAGCCCCGCCAGCCGACGAACGGACAGGCGGGGATGGCGCAGCGTCGCGTCACGCATGGTGGGTCGTCTCAGAGCAGAGCTGCCAGCGAGCCGTCACCGGTCTCAACACCACCGTGCGGCTTCTTGTGCACCTGGTGCTTGTGGTGGTGCTTGTGCTTGTGGTCGTGGTGGTGCTTGTGGTCGTGGTGGTGCTTGTGCTTGTGGTGGTGCTTGTGCTCGTGCTCGTGGTCCTTGCCGTGACCCTTGTCGTGGTCCTTGCCGTGGTCCTTGCCGTGGTCCTTGCCGTGGTCCTTGCCGTGGTCCTTGTCGTGGTCCTTGCCGTGGTCCTTGCCGTGGTCCTTGCCGTGGTCCTTGTCGTAATCCTTGTCGTAGTCCTTGTCGTAGTCCTCGTCGCTGCTGGAGAACTGGTACTCGGCGCACTCCATGCCGGAGGACGACCACGAGGACGTGGAGCCGCATTCCTCGCTGGTGGAGGCATTGGTCGTGCCAGAGATACCCAACGCAGCGCCGACCACGATGGCGCCGACGACAGCCCCTTTACGGATTGCCATGGTGAATTTTCTCCTTGGAGTACTGGATGTCGATCACACAAGGCGCGACAGAAAACACTCTCCGCACCCGTGTGAATACAGTGTGCGCAGATTCCAAGATCGGCAATCCTGCTCGCTGTCCGAAACATCCGGATGAGTGACGACACGCTGACAGCGCGCACACCACTGTCCACTATCCACTGTCTGTTACGGCGACTCTACGAAGAGCCTTTTCGGAGGAAGGAAAGACAGGGTTGAACCGCCTTCCGCCCGGGTATGTCCCGACAGGATGTCGATGGAGATGTTTACTGTGCACACGCTGGCGGAGCTGGCCCATCTCACCCGGACCCGGGAGTCAGCCCGGGAGTCGCTGTATCTGCGTTACTCCCCCGGACCCGAGTCGGATGCCGAGTACTCCAGCACCGACCACGAGAGCGAACTCGTGATGCCCGGGGTCTCGGTCAATCCTCTCGCGGCACCTCGATGGTGGACACTGCCACTGGAGGACTGGCTCGCCCGCCGCGTGTGCCAGTATCTACGCAAAATCGACGAAGGCGCGCGGCCGTGGCTGCTGACAGGACGCCAAGTGGACTTCGGCCCTGACAACGAGCCGCTACTGGTGGACATCACGCCGATCGCGTGGATCTCTCCCGAACTCGTGGACGAGGCCCGAGAACGCTACGCCACCCGTCTCCACGCCGGTGCGGCAACACGTCAGGACCGGCAAAAAACACAAGGCAACTCGACGCCGCAATCCGAGTAGCGTGTCCGCAGCCTGCGTAGTCGTGTCCGCAAGTTGTGTAGTCTCAGCGTCCGAGTTCGGCCAGTAGCTCACGCACGGCCGCACGTCCAGCACGATTCGCCCCCACGGTGCTCGCCGACGGGCCGTATCCCACAAGATGCAGCCGCGGCTCGGTCGCGACCCGCGTGCCGTCCATGCGGATACCGCCACCCGGGCCACGCAGGCGCAGGGGTGCGAGATGGTCGAGCACCGCGCGGAAGCCGGTCGCCCACAGGATCACGTCGGCATGCTGCTCACGACCGTCCGCCCACCGAACGCCGTGAGGTGTGATGCGCTCGAACATCGGCTGCCGCTTCAGCGCTCCGGACGCCCGCGCCTCCAGCACCTCGGGGGTGAGCGTCAGTCCCGTCACACTGACCACGCTTTCCGGCGGCTTTCCCTCTCGCACCCGGCGCTCGACCTCGGCCACGGCCGCACGCCCGTGTTCGGGAGTGAACTCGCCCTCGTGGAACACCGGCGGGCGCCGAGTCACCCACGTCGTCCCCTCGGTGACCTCCGCGATCTCGGCGAGCAGCTGCACCGCCGACGTGCCACCGCCCACCACGACGACGTGTCTGCCCGTGAACGGCGCCGGCCCGGTGTAGTCGGCGGTGTGCAGCTGTCTGCCCCGGAACGTGTCCCGGCCGGGGTAGTAGGGCCAGAACGGCTTGTCCCACGTACCCGTCGCATTGACGATCCCGCGCGCGAACCACGTCTCCCCCGGCGTGTCCACCAGAAACCGGCCGTCGGAAAGCCGCCGCACGCTGCGCACCGTCACGGGCCGCCGCACCGGCAGGTCGAATGTCCGCTCGTAATGCTCGAAGTAGGCGGTCATCACCTCGGCCGCCGACCGCGTCTCCTCGCCCGCCTCCGAAACGTCGGCCAGACGCAGACCAGGTAGGTCGTGCACGCCATGGACTCGACTCATCCGCAACGTCGGCCACCTGTGCTGCCACGCACCACCCGGACGCTTGCCGTGGTCGAGAACCACGAATCCCTTCTCCCCACGCAGGCCCGCACGGCGCAGGAAATAGGCGGCGGACAGCCCGGCCTGTCCCGCGCCGATGACGACGACATCCGTTTCGTGAGCAGCCCGCATACCGAGTGCAACGTCGCCGGGGAGCTCCGGCTTCCCGAAGCTCCCCGGCACTCACGCGTCGACTCGAAAATCAGCCGCGACGCCGCAATATCCTCCTGACGGCGAGGAAGGCGAACAACGCCGCCAAGCCCGCCAGAGCAGGCGCGAGACGTTTGGCCAACGAGGGCCCCGCGTAGTCGAACAGGTCGATCGCCTCGGCCTCCCTCGGCGGCGTGGTCGACGCCGAGGGCTTGACGCTCTCCAACTTCGGCTTCTGGGGCTGCTCCGCCCTGGCGGTCGAGTTCTCGGCGGCCTTCTCGGCGGGCTTGTCAGCGGTCTTCTCGGCAGTGCCCGTCTTCGCGGTGCCCGCCGCGCTCGCGGATCGAGTCGACGCCGTGCTCTGTTTCTGCGCAGCGCCTTCCGAGGACTCCGTCGCACCGGCCGAGCCCTGCGCGCCCGCCGCTGCATCCTTCTTGTCCTTCTTGTCCGTGGAATCCGTGGAGCTCGCCGCGCCGAGCATGTCGGCGAGATTCGCGGCGAAGTTGTCGAGGATCTTACCTCCGACCTCGGAGATCATGCCCCTGCCGAACTGGGCGGGCTTACCGGTGACGTTGAGGTCGGTGGCCACCGCTCCCTTGGTGGAGGCGCCCTCGGCCGTGAGGGTCACAGTGACGGTGGCGGCTGCCGTTCCGGCTCCACGGGCGTCCTTACCGGATGCCTTGATGACGATCTTCCGTTCCTCGGCGTTCTTCTCCAGGAACTCGCCCGATCCCTTGTACAGCAGGGAAACCGGCCCGAGCTTGACCTTCACCGTGCCCTTGAACTTGTCTCCCTCCACGGAGGTGAGGGTGGCTCCGGGCATGCAGGGCGCGACCCTCTCCGGGTCGAGCACCGCCTGCCACACCTCGTCGATGGGCGCCGGAACGGTGAATTCGTGGTCGAGCCGCACGGGCCGACCTCCTTCCTTAAGTCTTTCGTGTGCCTCTCAGCCTTGCTGGCAAGGCCGTCCCCGAGGCCACTGTAACCCGGTGGTCGTTACCGAATGTGGCCTCGGGGACACGGCTGTGACATTGTCGTGGTCAGCCCGCGACCGCCGTGGAGACAGCTCTGTTGGTGAGTACCCGGGCGAGATGCTGTCGATACTCCACGTCGGCGTTGCCGTCCGCGGTCGGGCTCGTGCCCTCGGCGGCGCGTTCGGCCGCGGCCCGGATCGCCTCGGCCGTGGCTGGTTGTCCGACGAGCGCTTCCTCGACCGCTCGGGCCCGCACCGGAACGGAGGCCATATTGGTCAGTCCGACCCTAGCCTCGGCGATGGTGCCGGCCTCCGTGCGCACCGTGGTCGCGACACCGACGATCGACCACGCCTGCGCCACACGATTGAACTTCTCGTAGTGCGCGCGCCACCCGGTGAACTTCGGAACCCGCACCTCGGTGAGGATTTCGTTCGGCTGCATCGCGGTGGTGAAGAAATCGTCGAAGAACTCCACCGCGGGCACCCTGCGCACGCCGTCCATGCCGTGCAGGACCATCTCCGCGTCCAACGCGAGAGCGGGTGCCAGCAGGTCACCCGCCGGATCGGCGTGCGCGATGGACCCGCCGAAAGTCCCCCGGTGCCGTATCTGGGGATCGGCCACCGTGGCGGTCGCCTTGGCGAGCAGCTCCGCGTGGTCGGCGATCAGGGGGTCGCGTTGGATGTCGTGGTGAGTGGTCATCGAGCCGATGACGATAGCGTCGCCGTCGTCGCGTACCCCGCGTAGCTCGCTGATCCGGTTGAGGTCGATCAGCGTGGTCGGGGCCGCCATCCGCAGGCGCAACACCGGCAGCAGGCTCTGCCCTCCGGCGATCACCTTCGCGTCTTCCCCCGCGTCGGTGAGCACACGCACAGCTTCCCCCACAGTGGAAGGAACTACGTAATCGAAGGGAGCCGGGATCACTGCGTACCTCCGTGTTCGGCGTCGATCGATCCGAGGCCGCCACCGGCCTCGTTGCCCAGGCCACCGGCTGCCTTCTCACCGGTGTGGATGGCCCGCCACACCCGCATCGGTGTGCACGGCATCTCGATGTCGTTCACTCCGAAGTGGCGTACGGCGTCCACGACGGCGTTCACGACGGCGGGAGTGGAGGCGATGGTGCCCGCCTCCCCGACGCCCTTGACACCGAGTGGGTTGGTGGTGGACGGCGTCTCGGTGCGGTCGGTGATGAACGACGGGAGATCGGCCGCCGACGGCAGCAGGTAGTCGGCGAACGTCCCGGCCAGCAGAGTGCCGCTCTCGTCGAACACCGCCTCCTCGAACAGGGCTTGTGCGATGCCCTGCGCCAGTCCACCGTGTATCTGTCCTTCGACGATGAGCGGGTTCACCACCTCGCCCACGTCGTCGACACACACGTACGAGCGGATCTTCACGCCACCGGTCTCGGTGTCCACCTCCACCGCACACAGATGTGTGCCGTGCGGGTAGGAGAAGTTCTCCGGATCGAACGTGGCCTCCGAGTCCAGCGACGGCTCCATCCCGTCGGGCAGGTCGTGCGCCATGAACGCGGCGAACGCGATGTCCTTGATGTTCGTGGACCGATCGGTGCCCTTGACCTTGAAGGCACCACTGGAGAACTCGACGTCGTCCTCGGAGCACTCCATCATGTGCGCGGCGATCTTGCGGGCCTTGTCGACCACCTTCTCCGCGGCCTTCACCACCGCGATACCGCCGACCACGAGCGAGCGGGACCCGTACGTGTCGAGCCCCTTGTGCGACGACTGGGTGTCGCCGTGCAGGACCTCGACGTCCTCGAACGGCACACCGAGCTGGTCGGCGACGATCTGGCTCCATGCCGTCTCGTGGCCCTGCCCGTGCGCCGACGAACCCGTGACGACCTCGACCTTGCCCGTGGGCAACATGCGGATGGCCGCGTGCTCCCAACCGCCCGCCCCGTAGTCGAGCGAGCCCAGCACCCTCGACGGCGCCAGCCCGCACATCTCCGTGAACGTCGAGATGCCGATGCCGAGCTGCACCACGTCTCCACGTTCCCGGCGTTCCCGCTGTTCTCGGCGCAGGCCCTCGTAGTCGAACAGCTCCATGGCCTTCTCGGTGGCGACCTCGTAGTTGCCCGAGTCGTAGGTCAGCGTCGCCACCGTGGTGTACGGGAACTCGTCGTGGGCGATCCAGTTCTTTTTCCGCAGCTCCATCGGCTCCATGCCGATCTCGACCGCGAGCTCGTCCATGATGCGTTCGATGGCGTACGTGGCCTCCGGCCTGCCCGCGCCGCGATACGCGTCGGTCACCATGGTGTTGGTGAAGACGTTCGTGCACGTGAAGTGGTAGGCCGGGAACTTGTAGATCGAGTTGAACATGAACGCGCCGAGGATCGGCACGCCCGGCCCGACGAGACCGAGATAGGCGCCCATGTCGGCGAGCAGTTCCACCTTCAGTCCCGTGACGGTGCCGTCCCGGGTCGCGCAGATGGTGATGTCCTGCACCTGGTCGCGTCCGTGGTGAGCGGCGGCCATCGACTCCGACCGCGACTCGGTCCACTTCACCGGCCTGCCGAGCCGACGGGCCACCAACAGGGCGATGAACTCCTCCGGGATGACCGCCAGCTTGCCGCCGAAACCGCCGCCGACATCGGGTGCGATGACCCGCAGCTGGTGCTCCGGGATCCCCAGCGTGAGAGCGGACATGGTCTTGAGGATGTGCGGCACTTGCGTGGCCGACCACATAGTCAGTTGCGCCGCGGTCGGGTCCACCACCACCGAACGCGGTTCCATGAACGCCGGGATCAGCCGCTGCTGCCGGAACCGGCGCCTTAACACCACCTCCGAGTCGGCGATGGCCTGCTCGACGTCACCGCCCGAACCCGCCTCGGCGGAGTCAAACGTCCACACCGCACTGCGGTTGGTGCCGAGTTCCTCGTGTACCAGCGGAGCACCGTCGGCCAGCGCGTTCTCCAGGCCCAGCACCACGGGCAGCTCGTCGTACTCGACGTCGATCTCGGACAGCGCGTCCTCGGCCGCCTCGGGACTGCGGGCGACGACGACGGCGACCCCTTCCCCCGCGTAGTTGACCGTGCCCTGGGCGAGGACCGGCCTGCGCGGCCACTTCATGTCCGGCGTGATGGGCCAAGCACACGGCATGCCGATGGCGCCTTCGGGGTCGAGGTCGTCGGCCGTGTAGACGTCGAGCACGCCCGGCACCTGCTTCGCCGCCGACGTGTCGATGCTCGTGATCCGCGCGTGCGCGACGGGGCTGCGCAGCACCGCGAGGTGCAACATTCCGGGCAACGTGAGGTTGTCGGTCCAGCGGGTGCGGCCGGTGATCAGGCGCGCGTCCTCCTTGCGCCGACGGGCTTTGCCGATCTCCGGTTCCATCGTGGAGGTCATCACTGAACACCTCCGCCCATGCCCTGCGCCGCCGCGGTCCCCGTCGTCTCACCGGCTTGTTCAATCTCCGGCCCCGCGCCGGGGCGCATGTGCTCGGCCGCGTCCTGTACCGCACGGACGATGTTCTGGTATCCGGTGCAGCGGCAGAGATTGCCCTCCAGCCCCTCGCGAACGGCCTGCTCGTCCGGATCGGGATTCTCGGACAGCAGGTCGAGCGACTGCATGATCATTCCGGGAGTGCAGAAGCCGCACTGCAACGCGTGGTGCTCCTCGAACGCCTTCTGCACCGGGTGCAGTTCGCCGTCGCGCGCGATCCCTTCGATCGTGGTGATCTCGCCGCTGTCGGCCTGTACCGCGAGCACCGAGCAGGACTTCACGCTCTGCCCGTTGAGGTGCACGGTGCAGGCACCGCAGTTACTGGTGTCGCACCCCACCACGGTGCCGACCTTGCCGAGCTGATTGCGCAGGTAGTGCACGAGCAGTGTGCGTGGCTCGACCTCGTCGGTGTAGCGGGTTCCGTCAACTGTGACGGTGATGCGCATTGGGCCTCCTGTGCTGGCTCGACCCGCGGGGGCGGGCCGTGTGGAACGGCCGTGACCGATCACCGGGTCAGTGATCGTCCTCACAGGCAACCCTGCTACGTCCGCGCTGTGACGACAACCCCTGCGGCCCCCGATCCCCGCGGCTTCCCCTCGATCGAGGCCCGACTTTCCAATGAAGCGACAAAATAGGCGTTTCAGCTCACCGGAATGGGTGATACGGAGGCCGTGTCATACCCACGTCGCACCCACGTCGTACCCACGTCGCACCCACAGACCGAGCAGCGACGACCACCCGCGCTACCTCCACAGGCCGGCCGTATCACTCACCGTGGATACGGCCGTCGAGATCGGACAGCCGACGCCCACTGCCTCCCCACCGCTGCGCGATGATCTCAGCCGCGATGGACACGGCGGTCTCCTCCGGCGTCCGGGCACCCAGGTCGAGCCCGATCGGGGAGGCGAGCCGTTCGATCTCCGCCTCGGTCATACCGGCCTCCCTCAACCGCCGTAAGCGGTCCTCATGGGTGCGTCGGGAACCCATCGCACCGACATAGGCGACATCCAGGCGAAGCGCCACCTCCAACACCGGAACGTCGAACTTCGGATCGTGGGTGAGCACGGCGACGACGGTTCTGGGGCCGATCCGGCCCGCCTCGACCTCCGCCTGCAGATAGCGGTGTGGCCAGTCCACGACCACCTCGTGGGCCTCGGGGAACCGCGCCCTCGTCGCGAACACGGGCCGCGCGTCGCACACCGTGACCTCGTAACCGAGGTAGGCGCCCATCCTCGCCATCGCGGCGGCGAAGTCGATCGCGCCGAACACCAGCATCCGCGGAGGCGGCTCGAACGAGTTCACGAACACCGCCATGCCCTCACCGCGACGCTGCCCCTCCGGCCCGTAGTGCAACGTGTCCGACCGGCCCCCGGCCAGCAGTCCGCGGGCGTCGTCGGCCACCGCGTCGTCGACACGCTGCGAGCCGAGACCTCCTAGGACCCGGTCCGGCCACACCAGCATGCGCCTGCCGACCAACTCGGGCTCCGAGTGCTCGACGACCGTGGCGACGGCTACCGGCCTGCCCTCGCGCACGGAGGCGACCAGCTCGGGCAGCTCGGGCATGGACTCCCGGTCCACGTACTCGACGAAGATGTCGATGATGCCTCCGCAGGTGAGCCCCACGGCGAAGGCGTCGTCGTCACTCACGCCATAGCGCTGCAGCACCGGGGTCCGCGACTCCACCACCTGCTGCGCCAGCTCGTACACCGCGCCCTCGACACAGCCGCCGGACACGCTGCCGACCGCGCTGCCGTCGGCCCCCACCAACATCGCGGCGCCCGGGGCGCGAGGAGCCGACGAGAAGGTGGCCACCACGGTCCCGAGCCCCACCGTCTCACCCGCCGACCAGCGACGATGCAACTCGTCCAGCACGTCATGCATGAGCGATCTCCCTCAGCAGTCGTTCCAACGTGGCCAGACTGTGCCCCGCGAGCAGTCGGTCCACATGAGGCAGTACGGCCGCGATGCCGGACTGTACGGGCTCATAACCCGCGTGTCCCGCGTGCGGATTGACCCAGAACACCCGGTGGGCGAGGCGCCGCAACCGCTCCGCCTGGTCGCCGAGCAGGCTCGCGTCACCACGCTCCCAACCGTCGGAGAAGATCACCACGGTGGCGCGTCGGGCCATGCCCCGCTGCCCCCAGCGGTCGAGGAAAACCCGCAGCGTCTCTCCCAACCGCGTGCCACCGGCGAAATCGGCCACCGCCCCACCCGCATCGAGCATCGCCCGTTCGGGATCACGTTGCCGCAGTTGGCGGGTCACCCGGGTCAGCCGGGTGCCGAGGGTGAACACCTCCACGTCCGACGGTGCGCTGCGCACCACGACGTGGGCAAACCGCAACAACGAGTCCGCGTACGGCTTCATCGACCCGGACACGTCGACCAACAACACGGCCTTACGCGGCCGGGTGCGGCGGCGGGAACGAACCAGCCGACTCGGCTCCCCACCGTCGACCAGCATTGCCCGCAACGTGCGACGCGCGTCGAGCCGGCCACGCCGGGCGGAGCGATACCGCAACGAAGGGCGGGTAGCGGGCACCGGACGCAGTGTGGTCATCAGCTCCCGAAGATGCCGACGTTCGGCCGGGGTGAGCTCGGCGAGGTCACGGTCGCGCAGGGTCTCGACGTCGCTGGCGGCCACACTGAGCCGCTCATCGTCACCGGTGCCCTCCCCCGTGGCCGACTCGGGCACCAAAGCGGCGATCCGGGGCTGGGTGGGCACGGACACGGCGTTGCGCTGCCGCACCGGCGCCTTGCCGGAGAACCAAGCGGCGAATGCCTCGTCGTAACGCGGCAGGTCATCGGGTTCCGAGCACAGCGCGAGCCTGCCCGCCCAGTACAGCTGCCGTGGATCACCGATGTCCACATGCTCGACCGCGGCGAGATAGGCCTGCACGCGGTGCGCGTCGCAGCGCAGTCCGGCCGCCCGCAACGCGGCGGCGAAACCGACGAGGCCGGGCAGGGCGTCGACCCGGGCTGGCGTGCTCATGCCCTCATTGTGCGCCCTGGACCGGCGTCTCGGGAACCATGATCGAATTTGAGCAGGTCACGCGCAGGTCAGCCGAGCAACGAGTCCAGGGTGGCCCGCACACGGTCGAGATCCTCGCTGTACTTGAGCACCGCGCCGAGTGTGGAGGCCGCGGACGCGGCGTCCAGTTCGCTCCTGCCCAGTGCGGTCAACGCCTGCGCCCAGTCCAGTGCCTCCGCCACGCCGGGCGGTTTGAGCAGTTCCAGTGAACGCAACCGCTGCACGGTCTCGGCGATCTGGCGGGCCAGTCGCTCGTCGAGGCCGGGAATCCGACGACGCAGGATCGCCACCTCGCGTTCGAGGCTCGGATGCTCCACCCAGTGGTAGAGGCAGCGGCGCTTGAGAGCGTCGTGGACCTCCCGCGTGCGGTTGGAGGTGAGCACCACCAGCGGCGGTGTCTCGGCCCGCACCTCGCCGTACTCGGGGATGGTCACGGCGTTCTCGTCCAGCAACTGCAGCAAGAACGCCTCGAACTCGTCGTCGGCGCGGTCGAGTTCGTCGACCAACAGCACGCAGGGAGCCGACACCAAGGCCCGCAGCAGCGGCCGCACCAGCAGGAACCGTTCGGTGTAGAGCGACTGCTCGGCGGTGTCCACGGACAACCGTCCGCCCTCGGCCGCCTCCAGCGCCCGCAGATGCAGCAGCTGCCGAGGAAAGTCCCACTCGTACAGTGCCTGTCCCGCGTCGATCCCCTCGTGGCACTGCAACCGGATCAACGGCAGCTCCAACGCCTCCGCGAGGGCGACGGCGAGCGAAGTCTTACCGGTACCGGGCTCTCCCTCGCAGAACAACGGCCGTTGCATACGCAACGACAGGAACGCGGCCGTGGCGACACCCGTGTCCGCGAGATACCCGGTGCGTTCGAGGAG
Source organism: Actinomycetes bacterium (assembly GCA_021793175.1). Lineage (GTDB taxonomy): Bacteria > Actinomycetota > Actinomycetes > Mycobacteriales > Pseudonocardiaceae > Saccharomonospora. Next base: position 23,968 of record JAJYTH010000026.1, on the reverse strand, counting down.
ACCGGCGAGTTCGTCGGGGGATTCCGGTGACGTGAACGGCCTCGGGGAGCCCGCCGAGCCGTCGAACGCGGTGTTCTCAGTGTTCTCAGCGTTTTCAGCGCTGCTTCCGGTACTGCTTCCAGTGCTGTCGGCTGTCACCCGCCCGAGCCTACTGGTCATCTCCCGAAACGGTATCCGCCATGACCGTCGCGACACCTCACGAGGACCGCCTGCCCCGGTGTCCGGCGAGGCCCACCACGGTGTCGCCCCACGGTAAGTCAGGGCCGGGTCTCGTCGGACAGGTCGGCGGGCGAGTCGATATCGGTGCCCACGGAAAGGTCGCCGCACTCCACCACGCGCAGGTCGTCCCGACCCCGCAACCACTCCCGTGCTCCCTGGTCGCCGTGGGCGGCGTCGGCGATGTCGTTCCACCACCGGCGTCCGAACAGCACCGGATGCCCCACCACCCCGTCGTATCCGGCACGAGCCACGACGTCGGGAGTGACCAGCTCGCGTAGGCGAGTCACCACATCGGCCCCGACACTCGGTAGATCGACGAGATGCACGAGCACCGCGTCGGGCAGCGGGGCGAGGTCGGTGAGCGTGCGCAGTCCCGCCCGCAGTGACGCGCTCATCCCCTCCTCCCAGTCCTGCGCGTACACCGTGATGACACGGCCCGGCAGCAGAGTGCGGACGTCACCGGCCCGCGCGCCCAGCACCACGATGATCGGATCGCAGCCGCCCTGGGCCAACACCCGCACCGCCCGGGTCACCAACGCCTCGCCACCGACCTCGACGAGCGCCTTCGGCCTGCCGAACCGCCTCCCGGCCCCGGCGGCCAACAACATGCCCGCGGCGTTCATGACACCCGTGCCGCGGGTGCTACGGCCAGATCGGCCTCGATGCGAGCGGCTGTCGCCAACAACGGCGGCACCAGATCGGTACGCACCGACTCGGGTGTCGTACGGCTGGCGTGTGTAGAGATGTTCACAGCGGCCACCACCTTGCCGGATCTGTCGCGGATGGGAGCGGCCACCGACCGCAGTCCCTCCTCCAACTCCTGGTCGACCAACGCCCACCCCTGTGCTCGCACGGCCTCGAGTTCGGCCCGCAGCTTTTCGGCCGAGGTGATCGTGTGATCGGTGAGCGGGTCGAACGTCACGTCACGCAGCTGGTCGGCGAGCGCGTCCTCGTCCAGGCCTGCGAGCAACACGCGGCCCATCGAGGTGGCGTGGGCGGGGAAGCGGGTGCCCACGTTGATGCTCACGGTCATGATGCGCGACACCGCCACCCTGGCGACGTAGACGATGTCGGTGCCGTCGAGCACCGAGACCGAACAGGACTCGTGCACCTCCGCCGACAGCCGCTCCAAATGCGGCTGCACCACCTCGGGCAGCGACAGGCTCGACAGATACGCGTACCCCAGTTCGAGGACCTTGGCGGTGAGGCTGAAGTATTTGCCGTCGAACCGGACGTAGCCGAGGTCGGCCAGGGTCAGCAGGAACCGGCGCGCCGCGGCCCGCGTCAACCCCGTCGCTTTCGCGACGTCGCTGAGGGTGAGCTGTGGTGCGCCCGCGCCGAACGCCTTGATCACCGCCAGCCCGCGTTCGAGGGACTGCACGTGATGCGCGGCCCGCCCGCTGCCTGCTTCCATGACCGTTCAACCTATCCGTTCGCCGTCCCCGTCAGAGTTCCCCCATCTCGGACAGTGTCCGCTGGGCGATGGCGAACGCCTCGTTGGCCGCGGGCACCCCCGCGTACACGCCCGTGTGCAGAAGTACCTCGGCGATCTCGGCCGGGGTGAGGCCGTTGCCGATGGCGGCGCGGACATGCATCGCGAGTTCGTTCCAACTGCGTTGCGCGGTCAGCACCGCGAGGGTCAGGCAACTGCGGGTCTTGCGGTCCAGCCCGTCTCGGGTCCACACCGAACCCCACGCGGCCCGGGTGATGTAGTCCTGGAACGGCTGGGTGAACTCGGTGGTCGAGGCGATAGCCCGGTCCACGTGCTCATCGCCGAGCACCTGCCGACGGACCCGCATGCCCGCCTCGTAGGTGTCGTCGAGTCGGCTGCCCTGGGCCTTCCGGGTGTGCTGGTGGTCCTGGGAGCTCTCAGCCACGCGCCTCGCCTCCGTCCGCCTTCAGGTGTTCGATGATGAGTTCGGTGAATCGCTCCGGCTGCTCGACGTTGCCGAGGTGGGCGGCGTCAGGGACCACCTCGAATCGGGCACCGGGAATCCCCTCGACGAGAGGTCGCCCGTGTTCGTCGGGCGGAGTGGCCGGATCGTCGGCACCCGCGATCACCAACGTCGGCGTGTCGATCGTGGACAGCGTTCCTCGCAGGTCCATCGAACCGATCACCGCACAGCACGCCGCATACCCCCGCGCCGGGACCGAGGCGGTCATGTGGTGATACTCGCGCACCAGCCGCGGGTTCGCCGCCCTCCACGCGGCGGTGAACCAGCGTTCGACGCTGCCGTCCGCGATCTCGGTCATGCCCCGGGTCATGGCGGTGCGCGCCCGCTGCTCCCACATATCGGGCGTGCCGAGCTTCGCCGACGTGCAGCACGCCACCAGTCGGCGCACCCGCTCGGGACGGTGGGCGGCCAACCACAGACCGGTCATCCCTCCAAGCGACAGCCCGACCACGTGGGCGCGGTCGACGCCGAGCTCGTCCAGCAGCTCGACGACGTCACCCCCGAGATCGTCGAGAACGCACGGCGCGTCCGGCACCGGAGTCCCGCCGTGGCCTCGGTGGTCGTAGCGCACGACCCGGAAACCCGCCGAGGTCAACGGCCCCACCTGCGGGTTCCACATATCGAGGGTGCTGCCGAGCGATCCCGACAACACGACGACCTCGCCGTCCTCGGGACCGTCGACCACGTGATTCACCCGCACGGTTCCTCCTGCCGTCCCCGGTATTCCTCGAGTGCTCGTTCCACGAACACAGGCGCGGCGCCCAGATAGCCGGCCGGGTCGAGCAGCTGGTCGATGCGTTCCCGCGACAGGTGCGCTCCGACCAGCGGATCGTCGGCGAGCACCTTCGCCAGAGAAGCGCCCTCGTCCAGCGCCCGGCGACAGCACTCCGTGACCGCGTCATGGGCGGCCAGCCGCCCCACCACGGGGGCGAGTTCGGTGGTGATCCGCTCCGCCAACAACACCCCGCCACTACGGTCAAGGTTCTCGCGCATTCGCCCGGCGTCGACTCGCAGCCGTTCCAAGCTCGTCCGCAACCAGTGCACGGCCGAGCCGCAGACCCGCCACAACTGGATCAACGGCCACCACTCGGCGTGCCATGCCCCGGAGGCACGCTGGTTCTCGTGCTCCATGGCGGCGAGGAGATCGGCCACCAGGCCGGGTGCCTGCTTCGCGCACGCCAAAGCCGACACGGCCGCCACCGGATTGCGTTTGTGCGGCATCGTGGACGAACCACCGCTGCCGGGCGGTCCCGACTCGGCGACCTCACCGATATCGGTCTGGGCGAGTGTGACGATCGAACGCGCCACACCCGACACCGCGCCGGCGAGCCCGCCGAGCGCGCCCGCGAGCTCCGCCACCGGCGTGCGGTCGGTGTGCCACGGCAACGTGGGCTCCTCCAAGCCGAGACGCGTGGCCAGCGCCGCCGACACCTCGGTGCCGCTCTCACCGAGAGAGGCGAGTGTCCCCACCGCTCCCCCGAGCTGCACCGGCAGACGCACCGCCCGCAACCGGTCGGCCGCCGCGCCGAGCGAGGACAACCACCCCGCCGCCACCAGCCCGAACGTCGTCGGCAATGCGTGCTGCGACAACGTCCGTGCCACCTGGACAATGGAGGCGTGCTCGGCCGCCAGCTCCGCCAGCTTCTCGGCGCACGCCGCCACATCGGACAGCAGCGGTACCCGGGCACGCGCGGCCACCAACATGGCCGCCGTATCGACGACGTCCTGGCTAGTCGCCCCCCAGTGCACGTACCGTGCGGCGCCGCCGTCGACCTCCTCGACGCGCTCGGTGAGCGCACGTACCAGCGGAGCGGCCGGGTTGCCGGCTCCCATGGCCGCCCGGCCCAAAGCGACCACGTCGTAGTCACCGAGATCGGCTTCCCCACAGACCGCCGCGATCCGCTCGGCGTGCCTGCGATCGATCAGCCCGGCATCGGCCTGCGCGGCGGCCAGAGCGGATTCGAAATCCAGCATCGCCCGGAACCACGCGCCGTCGCCCACCCGCTCCGCCACCGGCCCCGCGGCCACGAGCGGATCGAACAACGCCGACGAGTGCCCGAGCGTCGAGCCACGGTCAGACATCGAAGAACACTGTCTCGCCCTCGCCCTGAAGCCGCACGTCGAAGCGGTACCCGTCCTCCGTTCTCCGCGCCACCAACGTGTACCGCCTCTCCACGGGTACCGAGTTCAGCACCGGGTCGAGCACATTGGCCTCGGCGAAGTCGGGAAAGTAGATCCGCGTCACCAACCGATGCAACAGACCACGGGCGAACACCGACACGTCGATGTGCGGCGCCTGCCCCGGCACCGCTCCCGGCAACAGAGTGAGAATCCCGAACTCGCCGTCGTCGTTCGTCGGGCAACGCCCGAAACCCCGGAAGCCCGGAACGGCGCCCCTCGGGTCGTCGGGGTGGTCGAACCGTCCGTTCGGATCGGCCTGCCACGTCTCGATCAACGCGTCGGGCACCGGCGCGCCCTCACCGTCGGTGACGACACCCCGGATCCACACCGCGCCCTCGGTGCCCTCCTCCACCACCGTGGGACCGTCCTCCCACGGCAGACCGATCGACAGATACGGACCCACGGTCTGTGAGGGAGTCGAGGAAAGCCTCGATCCACCCTGGCTCATTCGTCCTCCTGCGCTCTGTGGGACACCCTTCCCCTACCGCGGCCGCAACCCTGCCACAGCGGGGCTCGACCCGATCGGACTCCACGAGCAAAGAAATCCTCGCTCATTCGTCCTCTTCGTCTTCCGGGCTCTCGAACGGCGTCGCTTCCCGACCTCGCACCACGATGTCGAAACGGAACGCCAACGCCCACTCCGGCACCGTCCGGCTCATGTCGAACGACGAGATCAACCGTTGCCGCGCCTTCTCGTCCGGGATCGAGTTGAAAATCGGGTCCTGGAAGAACAACGGGTCGTCGGGGAAATACATCTGCGTGACGAGCCGTTGCGTGAAAGCCGTGCCGAAAACGGAGAAGTGGATATGCGCGGGCCGCCAGGCGTTGTCGTGGTTCCTCCACGGATACGCCCCCGGCTTGATGGTCACGAACTCGTACCGGCCCTCGTCGTCGGTGATCGTGCGACCCACGCCGTCGAAGTTCGGGTCGACCGGGCTCGGCCAGTTGTCCCACACGTGCCGGTACCGGCCACCCGCGTTCGCCTGCCAGATCTCGATGAGCGAGTTCGGAATCGGTTTGCCGTCGCCGTCGAGCAACCTGCCGTGCACCAGGATGCGCTGACCCTGGGGTTCCTGCGGGTGCTGGCGCGTGAGGTCGTTGTCCGACTCACCGACCCGGCCGTAACCCAACAACGGGCCCGTGACCTCCGTCAGCTTGTGCGGCAACAGCACCAGCGGCTGCTTCGGGTGCCGCAACCGAGTCGAACGGTACTCCGGCGAATCCAACGGCGGATGCGTTCCCTCGGGATCCCGTCGATAAGTCGGCAGGACCAACCCCGACTCCGTTGACGTACTCATACCGCCTCCTGTGTTCTGCGGGACACCCTCCCCCTACTGCGGCCACAAACCTGCCACAACGGGGGCCCAACCCGGTCGGACTCCATGAGCGCAACCATCCTCACTCACGGAGTCCTCCTTGCTACTTCCGAATCATCACACCTCAAGCACCACAGCGAGCCCCTGGCCCACCCCGATGCAGATGGCCGCCAGACCCCAGCCGCCGCCGCGCTTGCGCAACGCGTGCGCGAGCGTGCCGAGGACACGGCCACCCGACGCACCGAGCGGATGCCCGATGGCGATGGCCCCGCCGTGGACATTGACGATCTCGGGGTCGAGCTCCGGCCAGTCGGCGAGACAAGCCAACGACTGCGCAGCGAACGCCTCGTTCAACTCCACCGCCGCCAAGTCTTTCCAGCCGATGCCCGCGCGTTCCAACGCGATCTCGGCGGCCTTCACCGGACCGATGCCGAACACATCCGGGTCCACGCCGGCGGCTCCCCGACCCGCGATTCGGGCCAGCGGGGTCACGCCGAGCCGGTCCGCCCCCGCCTGGTCCCCGAGCAGCACCGCGGACGCCCCGTCGTTGAGCGGAGAGGCGTTACCCGCCGTCACCGTGCCGCCGGCGCGGAAAACCGGTTTGAGCTTGCCGAGTTTCTCGGCGGAGGTGTCCGGGCGGATGCCCTCGTCCCGACGGAGTTCCGTGCCCTCCACCGGAATCACGTGGTCGTCGTAGAAACCCTCGTCCCAGGCTCGCGCGGCGGCCCGGTGGCTGCGGAGCGCGAACTCGTCCTGGGCCTCGCGACCGATGCCGTACCGCTCGGCCAGCAGCTCCGTGCTCTCCCCCAGCGACACCGTCCACTCCTTCGGCATCCTCGGGTTGACCATGCGCCACCCCAGTGCCGTGGAGTACAACGTCTCGTTGCCGTTCGGGAACGCCTTCTCCGGCTTGGGCAGCACCCACGGGGCGCGGCTCATCGACTCCACACCACCCGCGACCGCCAACGACGCCTCACCGAGCGCGATCTGCCTGCTCGCCTGGATCGCGGCGTCCAACCCGGACCCGCACAACCGGTTGACCGTGCTACCGGGCACGCTCGTCGACCAGCCGGCAAGCAACGTGGCCATGCGGGCGACGTTGCGGTTGTCCTCACCCGCCCCGTTCGCGTTGCCGAGCACTACCTCGTCGACCGCTGCCGGGTCGAGCTCGTTGCGCTCGCCCAGAGCCCGCAACACGTGCGCGGCGAGGTCATCGGGCCGCACGCTCGACAGCGCACCCCCGTAACGCCCGAACGGGGTTCGCACCGCGTCGAGCACGAACACATCACTCACGATGCCTCCTTCAAAGCACGCAGGACGGCCAGTTCCTTCTCCGTCGGCGGTTCCGTCGTCGACAGCTCGGACGAGACGCGCAACTCCCATCCCGTCGCGGCCCGCACCTGGTCCACGTCCACCCCGGGATGCACCTGACTCAACACCAGCTCATGGGTGTCGGGGTCGGGGCGCAGGATGCCAAGGTCGGTGATCACCAACGTCGGCCCAGCGCCGCGGAGACCGAGACGCTCCCTGTCGCCCTTGCCCTGCCCGTGGCCGACAGAGGTCACGAAGTCGACCTGCTCCACGAAACTGCGTTTGCTCTGCCGAACCACCACGAACACCTCGCCGCACGAACCGGCGATCTCGGGTGCGCCGCCCGCGCCCGGCAGGCGGACCTTCGGGTTGGCGTAGTCGTCCCCGATGACGGTGGTGTTGATGTTGCCGAAGCGGTCGATCTGGGCGGCGCCGAGAAAACCGACGTCGATACGACCCGGTTGGAGCCAGTAGTTGAACACCTCCGGCACGCTGATCACCGCGTCGGCGGTCTCGGCGAGGATGCCGTCGCCGATCGACGCGGGCAGCCGGTCGGGCTTGGAGCCGAGCGTGCCCGACTCGTAGATGAGCACCAGGTCGGGAGCATGCGTACGGCGCGCGACGTTGGCGGCCGTGGAAGGCAGTCCGATGCCGACGAAACACCGGGTGTCACCGGTGAGTGCCCTCGCCGCGGCGATCGACATCATCTCGTCGGACGTGTACTCCGTCGTCGACGTCTGTGTGGTGGTCGCGCTCATTTCGTGGCCACCTCCGCACCGGACACCGTCTCGCACACCCATGCCTGGAAAGCGTCCCTGTCCCTGCTGATCGCGTCCCAGCTCCGGTAGTAGTCGTTGTCGCGTTCGTAGTAGCCCTGCGCGTACGACGGATGTGCCCCACGGGGCACCTCGGCCACGTAGGTGACCGCCCAGCTGGGCAGAACGACCTGATCCGGCACGGGCTCGAGTTCGTCGACGACCTCCTCGACGGTGACCAGACTGCGCCGGGCCGCGAGCACGGCTTCCTTCTGCACTCCGACCAGCCCCCACATCTGGACGTTGCCCCGGCGGTCCGCGCGCTGCGCATGGATGATCGACACGTCGGGGTTCAGCGCGGGAACGGCAGCGAGTCGCTCACCCGTGAACGGGCAGGTGATCTCGGCGATCGTTCCGGTGTGGCGGGGCAGGTCGGTGCCCGCATAGCCACGCAGCACCGCGAAAGGCAACCCGGACGCGCCGGCCACGTAACGGTTGGCCATGCCCGCGTGGCTGTGTTCCTCGATCTCCAGCGGTACCGGCCAGGCGTTCTGCACCGCGTCCCGGAACCGGTGCAGCGAGCCGACACCGGGGTTCCCGCCCCAGGAGAAGATCAGCTTGCGAGCGCACCCGGCCCCGATGAGCTGGTCGTACACGATGTCCGGGGTCATTCGCGTGAGGGTGAGGTCCTTACGCCCCTGTCGGATGATCTCGTGCCCCGCGGCGTGCGGAATCAGGTGGGTGAACCCTTCGAGCGTCACCGTGTCGCCGTCGTGCACGAGCGCGGCCACGGCTTCGGCCAAGGAAACGATCTCAGCCACTCCAGCACCTTCGTTCGCATAACGCACAAATGTTCTACATATGAACAATAGCACCGCAGTCAACACCCTCCACGGCTTCTTCCGGGCCGTTAAGGTGACGGCAGACACCGGAGCAGACGAGGCGGAAAGAGGCGGAACGACGTGCGACCCCGGATCGTGGTGACGAGGAAGATCGCCGAACCCGCGTTGACGCTGTTACGCGAAGCCGGGGACGTGTGGCTTCCCGAGCCCGACCGAGCTCTGCCGACCGACGAACTACACGCCGCCATCGCGGGCGCCGACGCCGTCGTCAGCACACTCCACGAGCGCGTGGACGCCGCGTTCGCCGACGCCGCCGGGGCTCAGTTGAAAGTCGTCTCCACCGTCGCCGTCGGCTACGACAACATCGACGTTCCGGCGCTGGCCGCGCGTGGTGTCGTCGTCACCAACACGCCGGGCGTGCTCACCGACGCCACCGCCGATCTGACGTTCGGTCTGCTGCTCTCGGTGACGCGCAGACTCGGTGAGGGGGAACGACTGCTGCGATCCCGTACGCCCTGGCGGTTCGACCTGGATTTCCTGCTCGGAACCGGCCTTACGGGCAAGACGTTGGGCATCGTGGGACTCGGCCAGATCGGCACCGCCATGGCCCGGCGCGCCCGCGCCTTCGGAATGGACATCGTCTACACCGGACGGCGCCGTGCCGATACGGAGAAAGAACGGGATCTCGACGCTCGATACCGCACATTGGACGAACTGTTGCGCGAGTCCGACATCGTGTCGCTGCACTGTCCACTCACGCCTCAAACCCGGCATCTCATCGACGCCGACGCGCTCGCCGCGATGAAGCCGACGGCATACCTGATCAACACCACCCGCGGCCCCGTGGTCGACGAGTCCGCGCTCGCCGACGCCCTCACCGGTGGAGTGATCGCCGGAGCGGGCCTCGACGTCTTCGAAAAGGAACCCGAGGTCCACCCGACCCTGCTCGAACTCGACAACGTCGCACTCGCCCCACATCTGGGTTCGGCCACCCGGGAGACCCGTACAGCCATGGCGGTGCTCGCCGCCCGTAACGCGGTGGCCGTGTTGCGGGGCGACAGCCCGCTGACACCGGTGGTGCCCTAGCCATGCGCGTGGTCGTCGCACCGGACAAGTTCAAAGGCAGCCTGACCGCGGTCGAGGCCGCCGAGGCGATGGCGGCCGGCGTCCACGACGCCCTCCCCGAGGCGCACGTCGACCGCTGCCCCGTCGCCGACGGCGGAGAGGGCACACTCGACGTCCTCCGCGCCGCGGGTGGCCGACACCTCGACGTTCGGGTCAGCGGTCCGCTGTCCGAACCGATCGAGGCGTACTACGTGGTGCTCGATGACCGGGCCTACGTCGAATCCGCGCGGGCATGCGGCATCGAACACCTCGACCCCACCCGGCACACCGCATTGAGGGCTCACACCCACGGTGTCGGCGAATTGATCCGGCACGCGGTCGGCGGCGGTGTGCGTGACGTCGTGCTGACCGTGGGCGGCACGGCCGCGACCGACGGTGGCGCGGGGATGTTGCGAGCGCTCGGAGCGGTGATCGCCGACGCCGACGGTGAGCCGGTCGAGCTCGGTGGAGGGGCGCTGGCCTCCGTGGCCGCGGTGGACGTCTCCGAAGTACGCGAGCTCCTCGACGGTGTGACCGTGCGGGTGGCCACTGACGTCACCAACCCGTTGCTGGGTGCTCAAGGCGCGGCGGCGGTGTTCGGGCCCCAGAAGGGCGCGGGGTCGGAGGAAGTACGGACACTCGAAACCGGGCTGCGTACCTGGGCTCAGGCACTGGCCCGGGCCGGGGCTCGCGATATCACCCGGCTGCCCGGCGCGGGCGCCGGAGGCGGTCTCGCCGGAGCCGCCGCGGCACTGGGCGCGACGGTGGAGTCCGGGTTCGACCTCGTCGCCGCGGTCACCGGGATCGACCGCGCAGTCCCCGGCGCCGATCTGGTACTCACCGGGGAAGGTTCGCTCGACGCCCAGAGTCTCGCGGGTAAAGCACCGGCCGGTGTCGCCGACCGGGCCCGGCGTGCCGGAGTCCCTGTCGCGGCCGTCGCCGGCCGTGTCACCTTGAGCGCGACGGAGTTGTCGCGTGCGGGCATCACGGCTTGGCGCGCGTTGGTGGACGAAGCGGCATCCCCGGAAGAAGCCCTACGACGTGCCGCGCCGCTCCTGCGTTCCGCGACAGCCAAGGTCGTGCGTTCGTCCGTCGACGCCGGTCAGGGCTGAAGCACGACCTTCACGACGCCGTCCTGCTTCTTCTGGAACATCCGGTAGGCATCGGGTGCCTCCGACAGCGGAAGACGGTGGGTGGCGAAGCCCTCCACCCCCAACGGATCGCTGTCCTCTGTGACCAACGGCAGGACATCGTTGATCCAGGCGTGCACGTTCGCCTGTCCCATGCGGAGCTGTATCTGCTTGTCGAACAGCGTCATCATCGGTATCGGGTCGATCATCCCGCCGTACACACCGGACAGTGAGATCGTGCCACCTCGACGCACCGCGTCGATGGCCAGGTACAGGCTCGTCAGGCGGTCGACCGCGGCCTTCTCCACGGCCTTGGCGGCGACGGGCTTCGGCAGCATCGTCGCCAGTTGCTGTGCCATCCCCAGCAAGGGAGCGCCATGGGCTTCCATGCCGACGGCGTCGACGACCGAATCGGCTCCCCGTCCGTCGGTTCGGTCCCGCACCGCGTCGGCCACGTGTTTGTGCTCGCGCAGATCGATGGTGTCGATCCCGTACTGCCTGGCCAACTCGAGACGCTCGTCGACCAGGTCGACCCCGATCACGGTGCCCGCACCCCGGTGCTTGGCGATCCTCGCGCACATCTGCCCGATCGGGCCGAGTCCGAGCACGAGAACGGAACCACCCGGGGGGACGTTCGCGTACTCGACCGCCTGCCAGGAGGTGGGCACCACATCGGACAAGTAGAGAAAGCGCTCGTCGGGCGGACCCTCCGGCACCTTGATGGGACCGAAGTCGGCGAACGGCACTCTCAGTCGCTCGGCCTGACCTCCGGGTACTTGACCGTAGAGCTTGGTGTAGCCAAAAAGGGAGCCACCTTTCCCGCGCTCGGTGACCTGCGTGGTCTCGCACTGCGAGTGAAGTTTGCGCTCGCAGTAGAAGCAATGCCCACATGAGACATTGAAGGGCACGACCACTCGGTCACCCGGGCTCAGGTTCCGGACCTCACTGCCGACCTCCTCGACCACACCCATCGGCTCGTGCCCCAGGATGTCACCGGGGTCGAGGAAAGCGCCGAGTATCTCGTACAGATGAAGGTCCGAACCGCAAAGGCCCGTGGACGTCACCCTGATCACCGCATCGGTCGGGTCCACGATCTCCGGGTCGGGCACCTCGTCCACACGCACTTCACGTTTTCCCTGCCAGGTCACGGCCTTCATGGGTGTTCTCCCTCACGTGATCGCCCGGCTGTCCGTGACCGGCCGCCGGTCGTCGGTGGTCGTCCTCATCGACAGCTTCTTCGTCGCGACGTACCACCGACGGCCGACAGGCAAACGGGTCGCGGCCTCTTTAAGGCTGTTCCATCACAGCGAAGCTGAGTTGTCCGTCGTCGTCCTGCTGGACGTCTAGCACCTTGTCGTCGAGGAACATCGCCGCCTGGGGTTCGAGGAACACCCGGGCGCCACTGTCGGTGCCGAGAACCTGGTCGCCCTCCTCCGGGGCCGGAGCGATCGACAGGGCGAGCTGGGCACCGGCTTCGGTCTCCTCCCGCACCGCGAATCGCAACCCCGCTGCGTCCTGACCGTTCTGCGCGGTCAGCACGCTGATCGCCTCGGCGGCAGCGTCAGTCATGGCGAGCATGTCGGTGTTTTCCCTTCGATTGCTTACAGCTGCCATTCCCACCGTAGGGCCGACGAGCGGAATCCGCTGCCCACACGCGATTTGTCTCGCGGCCTTACACTCTCCTCACTTCCCACTCACGCGGCTCACGCAAACTCGCGCAACAGCATTCACGACAGCCTCCACAGCAGGCCTTCACAACGCGGCCGAAACCACACGGAGATCGTCGACGAACTCCGTGTACGCGCGGTCTCGGTCGGCGTCCGGAACCCTCAACACCGCGGAAGGATGCACGGTCGCGACGGCCAGCGGCGGATCGTCCAATCCCGGCAGTTCCAGTACCTCGCCCCGCCGAGCGCTGACGCGGAAATCCGTGCCGAACAGCGACTGTGCCGCGGTGGCACCGAGCAGTCCGACCACATCGGGCCGGATCGCGTCGAGCTCCGCCAGCAACCAGGGCTTGCACGCCACGACCTGGGAGCGCGACGGCTTCTTGTGGATGCGCCGTTTGCCCTTCTCCTCCTGGGTGAAACGGAAGTGCTTGACGGCGTTGGTGACATACACGGTGTCCCGGTCGATTCCCGCGTCGGTGAGCGCGCGGTCGAGCAGCCCACCGGAAGGGCCGACGAAGGGCCGCCCCTCGCGATCCTCCCGGTCTCCGGGCATTTCGCCCACCAGAACCAGCCGCGCGCGGTCCGTTCCCTCACCAAAGACGGTCTGTGTCGCGTCGGCAAACAGATCGCAACCCCGGCAATCGGCCGAAGCCTCCCGCAGAGCCGTCACGGTGCGATCCCTCGGTAGGTAATCCTCGGCACCCTCGTATCTGACCATGGGTCACCACCTCACCAGGTCGGTGTGTCCGCGAGACACGGTCACCCCAGGTCGGGGCGAGCCCCACCCGGTGGTCCCTCGAGCACCATGGACCACAACAGCACGTGCCACAACGCGTCCAACCGCGAAAGGGGCTCCGGATCGGCTCCGACGAGCGAGAGCTGGAAGCGGGCGTCGGCGACATCGTCGTTGAGTTGCGCGAGCACGGCACGCAACACAGCACGCAATGCGGGGTCGATCTCGTCGACAGCGGCGGGGTTGTCCTCAGCGTCCACGAGATCGACCGTGAAGACTCTTTCAGCGCTGTCCGCGCCATCTGTGTCGTTCGCGTCGTTCACGCCCTCGTCCCCGACTCGCTGTCGTAGTGACCGCACCACAGCGGCCACGAACTCCGCGAGGACCGGTTCGTAGAGCTCGGTCCGAGGCGCGTGACGACCCACCAGCGAAGCGAGCAACGTCGCCAAGGAATCCACGTCGTCGTCTCTGGTCGCGTCCACCAGACGCTCGGCCAGATCGCGCACATCGGCCCTTGCCGGGTTCACAGTCACCGGCCCTCTGATTCATCGGGCGTACGAACGGCGTCGGCCACCGACCCTCCGCCCTCGTCGGCGCTCTGTCCCCGCCGCGCAGCGGATGTGTCCGGTTCGAACGCCTCGTTCGACGTCACCGGTTCGCCCTCGTCGTCGACGACGCTGTCCAGCGTGTCATCCGATCCGGTCGCAGGGGTCGTCGTCGCGGGCCGCTCAGTGGAGCGTCCTTCGCCCACATCGGGCTCTTCCTGTCGGACCCGTTGTTCCAAGGACTCGCCCTGTCGCTGTTCGAACGGTGTCATTCCGTAGCGGGAGGCCTCGCTCCAGTGCTCCGGCGGTTCGACGCCTTCCTCCTGAGGGTCGACGCGCAGTCGGTCCTCGTCCAAGTCTTCCGCGCTGTTCAACGCCGCAGGATCGGTTTCGACACTGTCCGGCATACCGGTGTCCTGCGGAGGAGTCACCGGATCGCTGCCGTCACTCATCGACGCCCTCCCTGTGTTCGCGAGGTAGCGGCTTACCCATGAAGCTGCCCCGACAAACACTCACGAAAACCGTGTGCGAACGGGGACGAAATGTGAAAATGACGTGAGGACAAAGTGTGAAGACAAAGACGGAAAGGTTGCGAAGCGAGCAGCCGACTTTCTACTGTGGGAGCAGCGGTTGGGTATGAACAGCCGCGTTCACGGCAGGGTTCACGGCAGGACCTCAGTTTCGGGCGCGCTCTCGCTGCGCCGATCACATCCGACCTCCTGCTTGTGCGCCCTCTCCGAAAGCCACGGAGGGAAAACAGTGCGTAGCACCGATCCGAACACCCTGAGTTCCCAGTCGACTCCCGGCGCACAGCCGCAGTCTCTCGACAGCCACGGCATGCGCATCGACGCGGAACGGCGGTCGGGCGGCGTGGTGCTCGCACACGTCTCCGGTGAGGTCGACCTTCTGTCCGCGCCCGAGTTGCGGCAGTGGGTCCAGCAGAACACGTCGCAGGCGAACGGACTGGTACTCGACCTCGATGGAGTCGGCTTTCTCGGCTCGGCTGGCCTTTCCGTGCTGGCCGAACTGTCCGAACAGGCCGCTCAGGACAAGTTGACGTGGGCGATCGTCGCCACCAAACGCGTGGTCCTGCGGCCACTCGAGGCCACAGGACTCGTATCACAGATGCCGGTGTACGAGAACGTCACCGACGCTGTGAACACACTCTCCGGAGTCAAGTGAGCAGTTCCTCACTTCTTCACTCCGGTTCCGCCTTCCGGCGCGGGGCCGCCCTGTGACATGACACAGCGACACGACGAGTCCGAGCCGGACTACCGATTCACCCTCGCCAACGAGCGCACGTTCCTGGCCTGGATACGCACTTCGCTCGGACTGATCGCGGGGGGTGTGGCAGTACACCAGTTGCTGCCTGACTTCGCCACGGAAAGCGCACGTACCGTGCTGGCCTCGTCGTGTATCGGCCTGGCCGCGGTCCTCTCGGCCAGCGCCTACGTCCACTGGTGTCGGGTCCAGAAAGCCATGCGCAGAGGGAAACCACTGCCTCGCAACCCGTTGTTGCTCCTGGTCTCGGCGGTCGTGCTGGCGATCACCGGATTCGCCGCGGTGCTGGTGATGTCGGAATGACCGAGGACATGACCGGGGACACGGCGTGGGGTCCAGCGGGCTCGGCGCCGGGCTCGGCACGGGGACTTCAGGCCGAGCGCACCCGCCTCGCCTGGCAACGCAGCGCTCTCGGAGCGGGCGTGGTGGCGTTGCTGCTGCTCTACCAGGCCGTGCACACCGGCTGGAGCGTGTTGGCCGCGGCGGCCGCGGGTATCGCCCTGGCTTCCCTGGTACTGGCGGTCGCCGGGGCATGGCGCAGTCGGCGCCTACGGACGATCATGCCGCCGCGGCCCGTGTCCGCTGCGGTATCGGGGGCCGTGGCCGGTCTGGTCACCGCCACGGCGGTACTCACCCTGATCTCGTTGCCGTGGTGAGTCGCACACTCCCGGTCGATCGCCCGTTGCCTCACGGGCCACTTCACGGACCACACCGCACAGATCCGGCTCGCGGCGAGTCCCGAATAGGCGGTGAACAGCCGCTGTCGGACGGGTCGCTGCTGATTCCCACGGTTCGACCGATACCTCGCGGTCCGCTTTCTCGGCTTTTCAGCGGCCTTTCGCGTACCCGGTCACGTCCCGTTGTGAAGTCTTTTCCCGCCCTCTTATCCGCCCGGCAGCGGCCGCGCGATCACTGTCTTTCGTCTGTGCTCTCTTTTTCCGCGTGTCTCTTCCTCAGGCTCAGCCCGCGGGCTCGAGCTTCTTACGACGTGCGATCGCCTCCCTGCGCTCGGTTTCGTCGAGCCCGCCCCAGACGCCGAACGGTTCCTGAACCGTCAGCGCGTGGTGCCGACACTGGACGATCACCGGACATGTACGGCAGATCTCTTTGGCCCGTGCGACCCTGTCAGCGCGCGCGAAGCCGCGTTCTCCGTCAGGATGGAAGAACACGGAGCTGTCGAGATTCCGGCAGTTACCGTGCCGCTGCCACTCCCAGACCTCGGCGACCGGGGTGGGCAGGCGAGACGTGTCGGCCATCGGTGGTGTCACCTCCGTGCTTGTGAAATCGCGTCAACGGGGGCCGTTTACCCCGGTTGCGAGAAATCCACACCTCAGCTAGTCGAGCGGAATTCGTCGTCCTCGTCATGCGGCACGGCAGCCGCCTGTTCGGCCACGTCGGCAGGATCGGCCTCCATCGGCATCCCGGTCTCGGCCGGGGTGTCCACGGCCGGGGTGACGGGTACCTGCTGCTCGTTGACGTCCACCTCCGGAGCAAGGTCGTGATTCTCGGTCATGATCGAGCAGGTACCCCGGTGCCACCGATTTCAATCCAGTCCGATCCGTTCTCCCACCAGGCTTTTCACAGGCGATGCGCCGCGTCCGGCCGGGTTGACTCTCGTCACCTACCGCCCACCGTGAACTCGCGGCGTGTTACGCATAGAACACACCGCAACTACGGAGGGACACCATGGCCGATCGGGAGTACGACGTCATCCTCTTCGGAGGAACCGGATTCACCGGCGGGTTGACTGCGGAATACCTGGCCCGTCATGCCCCGGACGGCTGCCGGTGGGCGCTCGCGGGTCGCAATCCCGGCAAGCTCGAACGAGTACGTGAGCGGCTGGCACGCATCAACCCCGAATGCGCGGACCTGCCTTTGGTGCGAGCCGACGTCACCGACCCCGAGTCACTGCGCCGACTCGCCGAATCCACCCGTGTGGTGATCACTACCGTGGGCCCGTACCTGCACTACGGCGAACCACTGGTGGCGGCGTGCGCCCGCAGCGGCACCGACTACGTCGACCTCTCCGGCGAACCCGAGTTCGTCGACCGCATGTATCTGGCACACCACGAGACCGCGCGCAGGACGGGCGCACGTCTGGTGCACGCGTGTGGGTTCGATTCCGTGCCCTACGATCTCGGCGTGTACTTCACGGTGCAACACCTGCCGAAGGGAGCGGCGCTCACCGTGGAGGGCCAGATCCGGGTACACGCGGAGTTCTCCGGCGGCACCTACGCCTCGGCGCTCACGGCTCTGTCCCGGCCGCGCGACATGGCCGGGGTGGCGCGGCAGCGCCGACAGGTCGAGCGCCGTCCCGAGGGGCGGCGAATCCGTCTGCAGACCTGGCCTCCCCGTCGCGACAAGGAGACCGGTCGCTGGCTGGTGCCGCTGCCGACGCTCGATCCGCAGATCGTCGGCCGCTCCGCCGCCGCCTTGGAACGCTACGGACCCGAGTTCACCTATCGCCACTACGCATCGGTGAAACGACTGCCCACGGTTCTCGCCGCCGGGCTCGGCTTGGGTGTGCTGGGAATACTCGCCCAGATCCCGCCCGCACGGCGAACGCTCGGACGCCTTCGCAAACCCGGCGAGGGGCCGAGCGAGCACCGCAGGCTGCGGTCCTGGTTCTCCGCGCGGTTCGTCGGCGAGGGTGGCGGAGAACGTGTCGTCACCGAGTTCGCCGGTGGCGACCCGGGCTACGACGAGACAGCGAAGATGCTCGCGGAATCGGCTCTGTGTCTGGCTTTCGACGACCTGCCCGACACCTCGGGTCAGGTCACGACCGCTACGGCGATGGGGGACGCCCTGCTGAACCGTCTTTCGAAGGCGGGGCTGACCATCCGGGTGGTCCGCCGCTCCTGACGATCCGCGCATCGCCGTGGTCCGCCGCCTCACACCACGCCGACCCCGGCCGTTCCGGCCGATCTCCTAAGTGACGAGACGGCGGACCACCGCGTCGGCGAGCAACCGGCCGCGATCGGTGAGCACCGCACGTCCCTCGGCTGCGGCACCCCGGTCGAGCAGGCCGTCGTCCACCGCCTGCTTCGCCTCCCGGACACCGGCGTCGTCGAGGGCGTCGAGCGGCAAACCGTCGGCCAGACGCAGTTCGAGCATCACCCGCTCCAGGTGCCGGTCGGCGTCGGTGAGTTCCTCGTGCCCCGCGACCGGGAGCTTCCCGTCCGCAAGCACCGACGCGTAACGGGCGGGGTGTTTGACGTTCCACCACCGCACCCCACCGACGTGGCTGTGCGCGCCCGGACCGGCACCCCACCAGTCGCCGCCGAGCCAGTAGCCGAGGTTGTGTCTGCACCGCGCGCTCGGCGACGCCGCCCAGTTGGACACCTCGTACCACCGCAGCCCCGCGTCCGTGAGCATCGAGTCGATCAGCTCGTAGTCGGCGGCGAGCACGTCGTCGTCGGGAGCCGGGATCTCGCCCTTGCGCACCCGGCGAGCCAGAGCCGTGCCCTCCTCCACGATGAGCGCGTACGCCGATACGTGGTCGACCCCCGCTTCGAGCACGGCCTCCACCGACGCACGCAGGTCGGCGGTCCGCTCGCCCGGTGTTCCGTAGATGAGGTCGAGATTGACGTGTTCGAACCCCGCCTCGCGGGCCTCGGCGGCGGCCTGGGTGGGACGGCCCGGAGTGTGTACGCGGTCGAGTACCCGCAGCACATGCGGCGCCGTCGACTGCATGCCCAGCGACACACGGGTGTATCCGGCCTCACGCAGCCCTGAGAAGAACTCCGGGGAGGTGGACTCCGGGTTCGACTCGGTGGTCACCTCGACGTCCGCGGCGAGCCCGAACGCGTCACGCACGGCGTCGAGTACCCGGGCCAAACCGTCCGCGCCGAGCAGCGACGGCGTCCCTCCCCCGACGAACACCGTGTCGGCGGGTGGCGGGGCACCGAGTGTCGTGGCGGCCAAGTCGAGCTCACGCCGCAGGCCGTCGAGCCACGAAGCCGGTGACACGGCCGTACCCAGTTCCCCGGCCGTGTAGGTGTTGAAGTCGCAGTAGCCGCAGCGGGTGGCGCAGAACGGAACGTGCACGTACACCCCGAACGGCCGAGCCCCCAGTTCGCTCAGCGCGGCCGGGGGAAGTACGAACGGACTGGTCGTGACGCTCACCCCTCCAGTGTGGCACCTCGGCCCCGGGCCGTCCCCCTCGCCCGAGTTCCGCGGCATCCAGGCGATCGCAGAGGCCGGAGAGTCCGCACACAGCCGAGCCGACACCTCACCGTACGCACTTCTCCCGCCGGTGAGCGCGACGTACGACGGCCCCAAAAAAGCGTGGGGCACGAATACGGACGCCGGATCTTAGCGACGGAAAACCGCGGACGAAGGGGCCGTTCCCAGCATTCGAACCATGCTCGACGACCCCGGTGCCGCGTGCGAAAGTCACCGCGTGACTTCAGCAGGCGTGCCCCTCGTGATGCGACGCCACATCGACTATCTGCGCGTTTCCAGCAGTCTCTGCCCGCGCTGAGCCTGCTCCGACCGGGGGTTCTCGGCCCCTCGTCGGCGCCGCTGCGCGCCGGAACCACTTTCCAGTCGCCCGTCCTCGCGTGTCCGCGATGACGTCTCGTCCCAGCCCATCTCGCTTCGAAAAGGACGGAAAGGACGCCGCATCATGGCCCCCAACCCAGGCAGAGCCACCCGAACCCGTCGACCGCGTGGGGAGGGCCAATGGGCCCTCGGATATCGAGAACCACTCAACGCGAACGAAAGGTCCAAGAAGGATGATCCGCCACTGAATGTCAGAGCGCGGATCGAGAACACCTACGCGCACCAAGGCTTCGACTCGATCGACCCGGGCGATCTACGCGGCCGTTTCCGCTGGTACGGGCTCTACACCCAACGCAAGCCCGGCATCGACGGGGGCAGGACCGCGACACTGGCGCCCGAGGAACTCGAAGACCGTTACTTCATGATGCGGGTCCGCATCGACGGTGGCGCGCTGACCACCGAACAGCTCGCTCTCGTCGGCGAGTTGTCCCAGACCTATGCCAGGGACACGGCCGACATCACCGATCGGCAGAACGTCCAATACCACTGGATCCGCATCGAGGACGTCCCCACGATCTGGGCGAAACTCGAAGCCGTCGGCCTGACCACCACCGAGGCGTGCGGCGACAGTCCCCGAGTCATCCTCGGTTCCCCGGTCGCCGGTATCGCCGCCGACGAGGTGATCGACGGCACACCGGCCATCGAGGAGATCCGGCGCCGCTACATCGGCGCACCCGAATTCGCCAACCTGCCCCGCAAGTTCAAGACCGCCGTCTCCGGTCTGCAGGATGTGGCCCACGAGATCCACGACGTCGCGTTCGTCGGGGTCGAACATCCCGAGCACGGCCCCGGGTTCGACCTATGGGTGGGTGGTGGCCTGTCGACGAACCCCATGCTCGCCGTGCGACTCGGCGCATGGGTGCCGTTGGAGGAGGTGCCCGATGTGTGGGCGGGAGTCGTCGGTGTGTTCCGCGACTACGGCTACCGCAGGCTCCGGTCTCGCGCTCGACTGAAGTTCCTCGTCAAGGACTGGGGCCCGGAGAGATTTCGGGAGGTGTTGGAGACCGAGTACCTCGGCAGGGCGCTGCTCGACGGGCCTGCCCCGGACGCGCCCAAACACCCCGTCGACCATGTGGGTGTGCACCGCCAGCGGGACGGCCGTTACTACGTCGGAGCGGCCCCGGTGGCAGGCCGCGCCTCCGGGTCGGTGCTCATCGCGGCCGCCAAGGCCGCCGAGCGCGCCGGTTCCACCCGCGTGCGGCTGACACCGCAGCAGAAGTTGATCGTGCTCGACGTGCCGGAGTCCGAGGTCGAAGGATTGCGGGCCGAGCTCGCCGAAGCGGGTCTGGACACCGCCCCCTCACCCTGGCGCCGAGGCGTCATGGCCTGCACGGGAATCGAGTTCTGCAAGCTCGCCATCGTCGAGACCAAGGCCCGTGCCGAGCGGCTCGTCGCGGAACTGGAGCAGCGGCTGGCCGACCTCCAGGCCGGTATCGACCACCCGGTCAGCGTACATCTCAACGGCTGCCCCAACTCGTGTGCGCGCATCCAGACCGCGGACATCGGACTTAAGGGACAGATCGTCACCGACGCCGAAGGTAGGCAGGTCGAGGGCTTCCAGGTGCATCTCGGCGGCGGTCTCGGACTCGACGCGGGATTCGGCCGTAAACTGCGGAGACACAAGGTCACCGCCGCCGAGTTGACAGACTATGTGGAGCGTGTTGTGCGCAACTACATCGCCCAGCGCCGACAGGGCGAACGATTCGCCCAATGGGCTGCTCGTGCCGAGGAAGCGGATCTGACATGACCAGCTCCACGCCGGCTCGTGCCACCCCGTTCCACTGTCCGTACTGTGGCGAGGAGGATCTTCGACCGGAGGACGGCGCGGCGTGGCTGTGCGACGCCTGTAGGCGGGTCTTCACGGTGGAATTCGTCGGTTTGCGGATACCGGAGGTAAGTCGATGACCGCGGCTTCGCGGGACGAGCTCAAGGCCCTGGCGGCCGAGGCGTCCGAACAATTGTCGGACGCAAGCGCCGAGCAAGCACTGCGGTGGGCGGTGGAACGGTTCGGCGACGACCTCATCGTCGCCTCCAACATGCAGGACGCCGTACTCATCGACCTCGCCACCAAGGTGAAGGCCGATATCGACGTCCTGTTCCTCGACACCGGGTACCACTTCGCCGAGACCATCGGCACCCGCGACGCCGTCAGCACGGTCTACCCACAGGTCCGGATCATCAACGCCCGTCCCGGCCAGACCGTGGCCGAACAGGACGCCGAATACGGACCGAGGCTGTACGAACGCGACCCCAACCAGTGCTGCCACCTGCGCAAGGTCGTCCCGCTGCGCGCCACACTCGCGAACTACTCGTGCTGGGTCACCGGGGTGCGCCGGGTGGACGCTCCCACTAGGGCCGACACTCCCATCGTCATGTGGGACGAACGCAACGGGCTCGTCAAGGTCAACCCCATCGCCGCGTGGACCGACGAAGAGTTCGACGACTACATCGACCGCCACGGAATCCTCCAGAACCCGCTGGTCGGCGAGGGTTATCCGTCCATCGGCTGCGCCCCGTGCACCGCCAAGGTGGCGCCGGGTGCCGACCCTCGCAGTGGTCGTTGGGCCGGCACGTCGAAGACCGAGTGCGGCCTGCACGCCTGACGAGGAGCCTGCTGAAGAGCGTTAAGAGAAAGGGATCCATGACCACTGCGCAGACCGCGACCGAGGCGGCGCGGGACCACCTCGCCGCCCTCGAATCGGAGGCGGTGCACATCTTCCGCGAAGTCGCCGGTGAGTTCGACCGCCCGGTGATCCTGTTCTCCGGGGGCAAGGACTCCACACTGCTGCTACACCTCGCCATCAAAGCGTTCTGGCCCGCGCCCGTGCCGTTCCCACTGCTGCACGTGGACACCGGACACAACTTCGACGAGGTCCTTCAGTTCCGCGACCACGTCGTCTCCGAGTACGGCCTGCGACTGATCGTCGCGAAGGTGCAGGACTGGATCGACGACGGGCGTCTGCAGGAACGCCCCGACGGCACCCGGAACCCGCTGCAGACCCAGCCGTTGCTCGACACCATCGCCGAGCACCGCTTCGATGCCGTTTTCGGCGGCGCCAGGCGTGACGAGGAGCGTTCCCGCGCCAAGGAGCGCATCTTCAGTCTCCGTAACGCTTTCGGGCAGTGGGATCCGCGCCGCCAACGGCCGGAACTGTGGAACCTGTACAACGGCAGGCACCGTCCCGGCGAACACGTTCGCGTGTTCCCGTTGTCGAACTGGACCGAGGCCGACGTGTGGAACTACATCGCGCGGGAGAACGTCGAGCTGCCGTCGATCTATTACGCACACAAGCGCAAGGTGTTCCGCCGCGACGGCATGTGGCTCACCGAGGGCCCGTGGGGTGGGCCACGCGACGGTGAGGAGATCCGGGAGCTGATGGTGCGTTACCGCACCGTCGGCGACGGCTCGTGCACCGGCGCCGTCGAGTCGAACGCCACCACCGTGGAGGAGGTCATCGCCGAGGTCCAGGCCAGCCGGCTCACCGAGCGCGGCGCCACCAGGGCGGACGATCGACTCTCCGAAGCCGCCATGGAGGACCGCAAGCGGGAGGGATACTTCTAGATGTCGAGCCTGCTGAGGCTGGCCACCGCCGGAAGCGTGGACGATGGGAAATCCACCCTCGTCGGACGGTTGCTCTACGACACGAAGTCCGTGCTCGCCGACCAACTCGACGCCGTGCAACGCGCAAGTGTCGACAAGGGCTTGTCCACACCGGACCTGTCCCTGCTCGTGGACGGGCTGCGGTCGGAACGGGAACAGGGCATCACGATCGACGTGGCGTACCGCTACTTCGCCACACCCAATCGCAGCTTCGTGCTCGCGGACACGCCGGGGCACGTGCAGTACACGCGCAACACGGTCACGGGCGCGTCCACGGCACAACTCGCCGTGCTCCTGGTGGACGCGCGCAAAGGCGTGGTGGAACAGACCAAACGCCACGCAGCCGTACTCGCTTTGCTCGGTGTGCCGCGCCTGGTCCTCGCGGTGAACAAGGTGGACCTCATCGATTACGACGAGGCGACGTTCACCGTCATCGCCAAGGAGTTCACCACGCACGCCACGTCGCTGGGCTATACCGAGGGGGCGGTGTTGGCCATTCCCGTGTCGGCGTTGCACGGCGACAACGTGGCCACCCGGTCGGAGAGCACACCCTGGTACCAGGGCCCGACGCTGCTCGAACACCTGGAGACCGTGCCCGTGGAACCCGATCCGCACGAGGCGACGTTCCGCTTCCCGGTGCAGTACGTGATCCGGCCACGCACCCCCGAGCACCCCGACTACCGCGGGTACGCCGGGCAGATCGCCGCGGGCACCGTACGTCCGGGAGACGAGGTCGTCGTACTGCCCCAGGGCCTGTGTAGC
>JAJYTH010000025.1 GCA_021793175.1 Actinomycetes bacterium | reverse complement strand
ATCTCTGGCCAACAAAGTTATCAGCGGGGCCAGAGGGCGGCCCGCGGGCTCCCGATTGCGGCTCGTGGGGCAGCGGCCGGACGGGCCCCGGCCGACCTTCGCCGAGTACGACGACGAGCCCGCCGAAGCCGCCGCCGTCGCACAGCGCATCCGGGACCTCATCGGCAGTGGTGTTCCGGCGAGTGAGATCGCCGTACTGTTCCGGGTCAACGCGCAGTCGGAGACTTACGAACGCGCTCTCTCCGACGTCGGAGTCCCGTACCAGGTGCGCGGTGGCGAGCGTTTCTTCGCCAGGCCGGAGGTCCGGCAGGCGGCCTCGGCCCTGAAAGCCGCCGCCGCGGCGGCGGAGTCGAAGGAAACGCCGACCGAACTGACGTCGGCGGTGAAACGCGTGCTCGAACCCCTCGGGCTGAGTGCGAAGCAACCCACCGGTGGCGCGGCCCGTGAACGGTGGAGCGGACTGCGCGCACTGTACGAGCTGGCGGAGGACCTCGCGGCCACCGTGGAGAACCCGACACTGGCGCGCTACGTCGCCGAACTCGAACAGCGTGCTTCCGCCCAGCACCCACCGGCGGTGGACGGAGTGACGCTGGCGTCCCTGCACGCGGCCAAGGGACTCGAATGGGATGCGGTGTTCCTCGTCGGGCTCGCCGAGGGCACCGTGCCGATCCAGCACGCCACCACCGAGGACGCCGTCGAGGAAGAACGAAGGCTGTTCTACGTCGGCGTCACCAGGGCCAGGGAGCACTTGTCGCTGACGTGGTCGCTGTCCCGCACCCCGGGCAGGCGGCCCTACCGCAGGCGTAGTCGATTCCTGTACGGTCTCCTGCCCGAGGACCAACCAGCCGCCCGGACCCGTCGGCCGCCTCGCCGACGCTCCGGGGCCAAGGTGTTCTGCCGGATGTGCGAACGCAGCTTGGAATCCGCCCTGGAGATCAAGATCGGGCGTTGCGCGGATTGTCCTTCGGACGTCGACGAAGAGCTTCTGGAGCGACTCAGACAGTGGCGATCCGCGAGGGCGAAGGAGTTGAACGTCCCGGCGTTCGTCGTGTTCACCGACGCCACGCTGGTTGCCATCGCGGAACAGCGCCCCACGGATGCTCGCGGGCTCGTCGGGATCTCCGGCATCGGTGCCACGAAGCTGGAGCGGTTCGGCGACGACATCCTGGCCGTGGTCAACGAGGGCGACGGCCACGGCGACGTGTGAACGTGCGCGAAAAACCGCAGGTCATGCGACTTTCTCGCGGAAGTGGGGAGTTTTTCGAAAAATAAGTTGCCGCATCCGTTGCGGAGCAATAGCCTGCAAGCACTGAGTGGGATCGTGTGACCTCGTCCGCCCTTTCCGGGCCGAGGTCGCCGGATAGCGAGAGGAGGTGTCAGAGATGAAGCTCAACTGGGTGAACGACATCGCTGGCACGCCGCTGTCCGGAATTGGCGCCACGGCCACCCGTGAGTGTCGACACCGTTTGGCGTCCCGGAATGTGCAGCAGAGCCCGGGGACAAGTGTGTCCTTCTACGGACAGACCGTTCCCTTTGCTGTGGCCGGCGATGTCGAAGTCGTCAGCCCGATGCCTCGTCGTATGACCGCCGACCTTCCGGCGCAGTTCTGGGTTCCGTTGTGCCCACAGGAGAGTGTCCCCTGACCTGAGAGTCAGGAGTGCAGGCTCACAAAGGCCGCGGAACCGTTCACCGGATCCGCGGCCTTTGTGCTGTTTCGGGCCGGACGTCGACTGAACCAGGTAACGCACAACACGAAGGAGAAACACGAATGCCATCGGCAACCGCCTTCACGTCAGGGAAGGCGCTCACCGACGACCAAGTCGATACCACCGGAGTGGCGGAGCTACTCGACTCGGTCGCCACGCCGGAGGCCGCTCTACCGTGCCGATCGGGTGACGCGGACCTGTGGTTCGCCGAAGCACCCGCGGAGCTGGAGCGAGCGAAACACCTGTGCGGTGACTGCCCTGTGAGGGCGTCATGTCTTGCGGGGGCACTCGCCCGGCGTGAGCCGTGGGGAGTCTGGGGCGGCGAGATCTTCGAGAAGGGCTCGATCGTGGCGCGGAAACGGCCTCGTGGTCGCCCGCGTAAGCATCCCGTCGTTCCCACGGATCATCCGGCGCCCTCGCAGCGGACATCTGAACGGCGGACATCTGAACAGCGGAGTGCAGCATGACTTTCCCACACGTCAGTGGCCGTGGTTTTTCCGTGGAGCCCAACAGCGCTTTTCCGACATTGAACACCGAGAACACCAAAACGAGCACCAAGGAGCGCACCGCCATGTTGATTCACGAAGAACTCGCCCGAGAACGAATACGGGATATGCTGCAATCGGCTTCCGGGCAACGCCGGGCCCGCTGTGTCAGGAGCGCTCAGAGGTGGATGCGCGTGGCAGCCTGGGCGCAGCGTCGGGCGCGTCGATTCGATCTGTGTCCTTCTGTGTCCTTCGGAAAGGAGTTCTTCACGCCATGTCCGCTACGCATGACGACATCGACTGGGCCACTCGGCTCACGGCGATGCGTAGGTCCGACGCTCTGCAACACGAATCGCTGCAGCAGGTGGCGGCCAGATTGGCGGCGAACCTCGGGCCTGATCCGGTCGTGGTGGATGCGGGATGTGGCTCCGGTGGGATGAGCGCAGCATTGGCCTCGGTGCTGCGACACAACGGTGGTGGTCGACTCGTTCTCGTCGACGCCACCGAGGAACTCCTGGAGGCAGCACAAAAGGCGGCTTCGGCGGCCGGGGGTGAAACCGTCACGGTGACGACGGTGAACGCGGACGTCGGTACCGCTTCGTCGGTCTCCCGACTGCCGTCGGCCGACCTGGTGTGGGCATCGGGAATGGTGCATCACCTGCCCGATCAGCAGGCGGGCGTGGCCACACTGGCCGACCTACTCGCGCCGGGTGGAACACTGGCCCTCGCCGAGGGAGGACTGAACCAGAAGACTCTGCCCTGGGACCTTGGGGTGGGGCGTCCGGGACTGGAGGACCGGCTCCACGCGGCACACAACGCGTGGTTCCACGACCTACGCTCCGCCATGGACGGCGTGGTGGACATGCCCTACGGCTGGACAACCGCTCTGGCTCGCGCCGGGCTCGAGGAACCGACGTCGTTCGGTTACCTCGTGGAACACCCGGCTCCCACCTCCGACACTGTGCGTGAACACGTGGTGGAACATCTCGCGTGGATGGCGGAAATCCTGCACGACTACCTGGCTTCGGACGACCGCGATACGCTCGCCGAGCTGACCGACCCCGCCGGTTCTCATTACCTCGGTGCCCGCGACGACCTGTTCTTGCTCAGCGCCCGGTCCGTGTACACGGCGCGGCGTCCGCACTGAGGACCCCATCGCGAGTCAGACGGCAGCGCCACGTGCTTCGGACCGCACACGAGGACGAGGCCGCGCCGCTGCCCGGCGGAACGCGCGAACCAACTCGGCGATGACGACATCACCGTGGTGATACAGCATCGGAGGCGCCGTGGACACCAGCACCACGCCCGCCGTCGACAGAGCGAGTTTGTCGCGTTCGTCTTTCGGGAGTCGTGATACCCCGGGGGAGGGGGCGGTCAGCGACCACCCCATGCCGACATCGTCCCACCACGCGTCGACCATGCCGAGGCGCCGACCTGTCGAATCGGTGATCGTCACGTCCCAGCGCGGTGGCGGTAGAGGACAGCGACGCGCGAGATATCGCGCTACCCGGCGCAGGCGGCCCTCGGCCGTGTGCGCCAGCGCTCTCAACTGGGCACGTACCGCCGCGGAGCCCCGCTGATTGCCCCGGTCGAGCTCGGTGACGAGCTCGTCGAGAGTGCACAGATCCTTCTGTACCGGAACGGTCAGCAAGGACCGCAGACGGTCGGGATCGCTTTCTCGGCGAGCAGCGTCGATCACGGCTCGCGCCGGCGGCGCGAACGGCAGTTCGTCTCTGACGATCGGCGTCGGCATCCGTGTCGTGCGTTCTACGGCCACGAATGCCGGAGGCGTCAGTCGGCGTTGCGCGGACACGAGTGCGTGGATGAAATGTGGAACGGGCAAAGGAACTCCATGCGCTCGCAGCGCGTCCACACCCGTGATCACGCTGTCGTCCCCGAGATACGCGACGGCGGCCTGTTGTAGGTGACGGCGAGTCGGTTCCCCAGTGCCGAGCATGACGACTCCCGTAGCGAGCCGACGCCACGGCCCACCGGGCCGGCAGCGCTTCGTGATCGTGCTCGGATGGAAGCCGAGCGCTTTCAACTGTGCAACCGACATCACGCGCGCCCGAGGGTCACAGAGAGCGCTGGGAGTAGTGGCGGCTGAGAACATCGACGCCATCATGCGGGTGGAATGGGCGCCGGCGGGCTGTGCGGCACGGGTTGTCGTCGTCATGCCCCGAGCCTGCACTTCCCGGCAAGATCATCTCTGCTCGTTAGCCGAGTTGTGGACAACTCGCACCTGCGAACGGAGCTTGCGGGTAAGTGCTTGGCCTGCCTGTGGACAACTTCGTGCTCAGTCCGGTCTCAATCGGCGAAGCCGGGTTGCCACCGCTCGACGATGGTACGTACGGGAAGCTCCGCCTCCAATTGGCACAGGATGCCGATGGCACCCGCCGTCACCCTGTGGATCAACAGCCACTGTGGCGGCAGATTGAGCGAACGCCCGGTATGGAAATCCTGGTTGCGGGAATCGCCCATCCGTATGGCCTGTTTCTGCGCCCACCGGCGCGTGAAGTGAAATGTCTCGTCGGCGAGCGGCGCGACCAGCGGTGACAGCCACGTGTAGACGTCGTCGGCGTCGAGTCCCACCTCGGGACGTACGAAACCCTCGGCGCGCAGCAACTCGAACAGTTCCTCGGACCGGCCCTCCAGGGCGAGCCGCATCATGACACCGAGTGTGTAGGGGGCGCCGTCGGGGAGGTTCGCGACGGCACCGAAGTCGATGACGCAGAGCCTTCCGTCGTCGAGCAACATGAAGTTGCCGGGGTGAGGGTCCGAATGCAGCAAGTGCACTCTGGCCGGCGACGAGTAGTGGAACTCGGCCAGCAAGCGACCCGCCTCGTTGCGTTGTTCGACGCTACCGGCAGCGATGATCTCGGAGTACGGGGTGCCGGTGACCCATTCCGAGACGATCACCTTCGGTGAGCTCGCCACGACTTTCGGCACGAACACCTGGTCGTCGCCGTGGAACGCCTTGGCGAACCGTCGTTGGTTGTCGGCCTCCGTCCGGTAGTCGAGCTCTTCGTCCATGCGCCTGGCGAGTTCGGCCAACAGCGGTTTCACTTCGGTGCCCGGTACGAGCGTCTGGAACAGCCTGCTGAAGCGCTGCAACTGTTTCAAGTCGCTGCGGAGGGCTTCGTCCGCACCGGGATACTGCACCTTGACCGCGACATGCCTGCCGTCATGCCATACCGCTCGATGCACCTGTCCGATGCTTGCCGCCGCGGCGGGCTCGTCGTCGAACTCCGCGAACCGTTGGGTCCACGAACTGCCGAGCTGTTCCGCCAGCACACGCCGTGTCTGACGGGACGACATCGGTGGCGCCGCCGACTGGAGCCTGGTCAGCGCCTCCCGATACGGGGCGGCGAGTTCCTCGGGCACAGCCGCCTCGAACACGCTCAGTGCCTGCCCGAACTTCATGGCGCCGCCCTTGAGCGTGCCCAGCACCTCGAACAGTTGCTCGGCAGCCTTCGCCGATAGCGCGGCATTGACGTCCTCGGCGCTCTGACCGGTGAGTCGTCGGCCCCAACCGCCCACGGCTCGACCCGCAATACCCAGCGGCAGGCTTGCCAGCTTCGCCGTCCGTGCCATTGTCCGGCGAGGGATCGAAGTATCCGGCTGGTCGTCGAGGTAGTCGTGGGAGTCCGTCACGACAGCGATTCTGCCCTCTGAAGCAAGGCTTGTGCATTGATTTCGGGATGCGGAAGTAAGTCACAGGTGTGCCCGGTGCCGCCTCGCGCCGCATGAGCAGCGTGGGTGCGGTGGCCACTCCCTCCTACGCACGACTCCTGTGATGCAGTCGAGTTCGAGTGTCGCGTTCCAGGTCGGCGGGGGCGCCGCGCCGGGCGACGGAGCAGACAGCGACGACAACGTCGACAGGACCTGTCCTGTGGTCAGAGCCGCGGTGCCGTGGACGCTGGTGAGGTCGGCCTGGTGGTAGCGCCCGGCAAGCTGGCTCGCGACCCGAGGCCAGCACGAGTCGAACCCGGTGCGATGAAGGTCCGCGCAGTGTGCGCAACTGCTCCGGCCTGGCACGACCAGAGGTCCGACGATGCCGATGCCCTCTCTGACCCGTGTGATCAGGTGCGGTGTACCCGTCGCGACCAATTCGGTGAGGACCTCCGGGGCGGGCACGACCGCGTCGGTGAGGACGACCAGGTCGATGGCCTGCGCCGAGCGGAGGCGGGCCAACCGGATCTCAGGGTTGATCCGACGCGCGATCGCGCGGAGTGCGGCCCGACGGTCGAGCCCGACGTCGTCATCGCGAAAACCCGACCCTACATCGGACTCGGACACCACGCCGTTGGCGGCCAGGCCCAGCCGTCCCACCCCGGACGCGGCGAGCAGTGTGGTGACGGCCGCCGCCAAGCGTCCACCCCCGTGGATGCCGACCGAGTACGACATGGGCGCGAACGCGGAGGACGGCTCGGGCGCGCCCAGGTTGGGTGTCGTGGCCCGTTCTCCGTTTTCGCCGTGTCCTCCGTGTCCTCCGCCTCGTGGTTCCGCGTCTTCCACCAGGCCGCGCTCGGTGAGGCCTCGCAGTACCGCGCACAGCCTGTCGGCGTGTTCGTCCTGTACGAGGGCCAACAGGGCCGCCGTGCTGCGCCTTCCGTCCAGTCCGCGCAGGACGTCCATGATGATGGGCGGGAGGTCGGTGGCGACCACGGCGTGCCGGGGGTCCAAGCCGATCTGGATCTCGTTGGCCCGACGTTCCACCACGGGCAGCCCGGGCCGAAGGCGCGGACGCCGTGGCAATGACACACGCGAAGACACACGCGAAGTCGCCTGTGATGGTGGTCCGGTCATGCGCCCACTGTGGCGTTGCACCGCCCCGTTCGCACGTCACGTAATCGAGTTATCCACAGATAGACACAATTGTGGACAACTCCATGTGATCCGAATCCGTGATCGCTGCGGTGTCGGTCCTTGGCTCTACGGTTATCCCCGTGGCCGATGCACGGGTTCCCTCGCTCAGGAATCGGAACAGGACACAGCGGAACTCCCAGCTCTCCGCTGAGAACGAACAGAAAGTCGAGGTTCGGCGGAGCCCTCGCCGCCGCCGAACGGTCACCGCATACCGGGACGGTGACACAACGGTCGTACTGATCCCCGCCACCATGACCAAGGCGGAGGAGAAGCACTGGGTTGCCGAGATGCAGCGCAAGCTCCAGCGCGCGGAGAGCCGGCGCGCGAGTCCTGCGCGGGCGTCGGACGAGGCACTGCTGTTGCGTTGTACGCAACTATCGCGGCGTTACCTCGACGGGACCGCCCAGCCGGCGAGTGTGCGGTGGGTGCCACCGATGCGTACTCGCTGGGCGTCATGCACGCCCGCCGACCGAACCATCCGGGTGAGCGAACGGCTTCGCGAGGTGCCCTCGTGGGTGCTCGACTACGTTCTCGTGCACGAACTGGCGCACCTACGCGTCACCGAGCACAACCGCGAGTTCTGGAACCTGGTCAACCGGTACCCCAAGACCGAACGGGCCATCGGGTACCTGGAGGGCCTCTCCGCCGCCGAACGACTCTGGGCTTCGCGCCCCGAACACGACTGAACCGAAGAACCGCTCAGGCGTCGCCGGGTTCGCGCCCGGCGACGCCGCCATCCTCGCCATCCTCGCCGTCTTCGCCGCCCTTGTCGTCCTGGCCTTTGTCGCTCCTGTCCTTGCCTTCGTCGTCGCCCGCCGAGCCGCTGTCGTCGGTCCGAGCGCCTTGGCCGCCGGACTGGTCTTTGGCTCGCTCGGCGCGTTCGGTGCGTTCCAGTTCGGCGATCGGGTCGATTCCCTCACCGAGAGCACCGGTGTCCCCGAGCCGCTCGGCGAAGCCGATCGGATCGTCGAGATCGTCGGCCGTCGGAAGGAGATCGGGGTGCGTCCACAGCTTGTCCCGCGACTCCATGCCGTGGCGGTCACCCACCAGCTTCCACAGAGCGGAGGCGGCACGCATTCGGCGAGGCCGTAGTTCCAGCCCGACAAGCGTCGCGAACGTCTGTTCGGCGGGGCCGCCGGTCGCCCGCCGGCGCCGCAGCGTTTCGCGCAGGGCCTCCGCGCCGGGCAGCCGGTCGCCGGTGGCATCGGCGACCACGACGTCCACCCAGCCCTCCACCAGCGCGAGTAGCGTTTCGAGCCGACCCAGTGCGGCTTTCTGTTCCGGTGTCGTCTGTGGTTCGAGCAGTCCCGACGACATGACTTGCTCGATGCTTGCCGGATTGGCCGGGTCCATCTGGCCCGCGAGTTGTTCCAGGGCCGAGGTGTCGACCGTGATGCCGGAGGCGAACTCCTCGACCGTTGCCAACAGTCGCTGCCGCAGCCACGGAATGTGAGTGAACAGCCGTTGGTGTGCTGCTTCCCGAGCCGCCAGGAACACGAGCACCTCGCTGGCGGGGCGCTCCAGCCCTTCGGTGAACTTCTCGATGTTCTTGGGCAACAGCGCTGAGGTGGACTCGGGTCCGAGCGG
Source organism: Actinomycetes bacterium (assembly GCA_021793175.1). GTDB lineage: Bacteria > Actinomycetota > Actinomycetes > Mycobacteriales > Pseudonocardiaceae > Saccharomonospora. Next base: position 29,273 of record JAJYTH010000025.1, on the reverse strand, counting down.
CAAACCGACGTCGGTCGACGTCAACACTTCCGAGGCGAGTCCGGCCAGAGCGTTGCCGAGTTGGGAACCGAACGCCATGCCACCCATCTGGCCGACCATGGACAGCAGGGGGCCCGCAGCTTGCTTGGCTTCCTCCGGGAGGGCCTGCATCCATGCTCCGGACACCTGTTTGGCGACCGGGTCGCAGAGGCGCTGCCACGTGGGGAGGGTCTTGTCGATCCAGTCGCGAGCTGTCCACGCCGCAGTGACGGAAGCACCGGCCGGGAGGATGGTCGCTTCGTCCAGCCACAGCTCGGCGAGTCGGGCTGAATCCCGCACGGCCCCCTCACCCGTCCGGTCTCCGGCCGTGAACCCCATCTGTCCTTCGGAGCCGAGGCGCTGCAGGGCGATCTGTTTGGCCAGGTCGTAGTTCACCGGGCCCGAGGAGCTACCGGCCTGGCTGAACATCTGCCCGAGCTGGCTGAGCATCTGTCCCAGTTGCTGGAAAGGGTCGGCGCCTGAACCCGACTGCCCGCCGGAGCCCGACGATTCGTCGTCGGGACGCTTATCGGGGTCGGGGAATCCGAAGCCGAACGGTGGGTTGCTCATATACACCACCGTACGCGGGCCGGGCGACATGGGAAGAACGGACCGGGAGCCGATGACGGACACCCACGGAGCCGGAGAGCAGCGCGATCGTAGGCTTGTCGCGTGAGTGACTCCCCGGACAAGGCAGCACCCACCGGAGAAGCCGGAGAAACCACCGAGCGGCCCGTCGGCACAGTGCGTGGCCGGACGGCGAACGACACGGGTTCGCGTCAAAGTGGCGGCCCGCGATTGAGTAGACGCGGCTGGACCATGGTGGCCAGCGGTGTCCTGGTGCTCACGTTCGCGGTGCTGGGGGCGTTCGTGCGGGTGCCTTACGTGGCTCTGGGCCCCGGCCCGACGTATGACACGTTGGGAGACGTGGACGGCACCGAGGTGGTCAGCGTCGACGGTACGCGCACGTATGACACCGACGGGGAACTGCGCATGACGACCGTGTCGCTGAACGACAACATGACCCTGTTCGGGGCTTTGGGCATGTGGCTCAGTGGTCGTTATGCGCTCGCTCCGAGGGAGGAGTACTTCCTGCCGGGGCAGTCCGACGAGGAAGTGCGGCAGGAGAATCTCCGCCAGTTCCGTAGTTCTCAGAGCAACGCCGAGGTGGCGGCGCTGCGTCGACTCGGTTACCCGGTCCAGGCCGTGGTCGAGCAGGTCGTCGAGGGAAGTCCCGCCGCGGACGTCCTCCAGCCCGGTGACCGGATCGTCCGGATCGACGGTAAGGACGTCACCGACTCCGCCGGGGTGCGGAAGGTGCTCGCCGGGACTCGGCCAGGGCAGACCGTGCCGGTGACGTTCCATCGGGACGGTGAGCCGGAGCGCACGGAATCGGTGACCCTGACCCGGCATCCCGGGGGGTCCCACGGCTTCATCGGAATCCAACCGACGGACAGGGCCGATGTGCCCTTCGACGTGGACGTCGCGCTGGAGGACGTCGGCGGGCCCTCGGCGGGGCTCATCTTCGCGCTCGCGATCATGGACGAGTTGACTCCGGGGGCCATGACGGATGGTCGGAGCATCGCGGGCACCGGGACCATCGACGCGGAGGGCAACGTCGGTGAGATCGGCGGCATCTCGTTCAAACTGGTCGCCGCCCACGAGGCCGGAGCCGAGGCGTTCCTGGTCCCGGAGGGCAACTGCGGCGAGGCGGTCGTCACCGCGCCGGAAGGCCTCCGATTGGTGCGGGTGGCCACGCTCGACGACGCCGTGAACGCGGTGGAGTCGTTGGCGAAGGGGCGACCGGTTCCGTCCTGTGCCGGATGACCCGCGTTCGGTGCGCTTCTAATTCTTTCGGGCCCCCTTTTCAGGGCCGTCTTCGCAAGCTCAGGGCCCCAAGGGCTTCTCAGGGCTGGAGCGTGGCGCGCAGGGCCTCGACGAGATTGGGCGCGAGATCGGCGCTCTGGACGATCTCGTCGGTGTTCGACGAGGACTCCTCGGCGCTCGGGGCCTCACCCTTCAACCGCAGTACACAGGAGGCCGAGCCGTCCCGGAGGACGGCGGCGACGAGGCGCGCCTCGGTGCGACGCGGGTGGTCGGCCGCGGCCTGACGGAGACGGTCCACGTCGGGTTCGTCGGTGGCGTCGAAGTCGGGCAGCTCCGATTCAGCGTCCGGGGGTAGCACGATGATCTCCTGGGCCAGCGCGCAGCCCTGCACGGCCTCGGGCCAGGCGATCCGTCCCAGAGCTTCCGCGAGGTCGCCCTCCGGTAGCGAATCCTGTGCCACCGGGGTGAACTCACTGTTCTGGTCGAGTTGCCCGGCGAGGTCCGGCTGTTGCCGGAGGATGTCCGCGGTCGGCACCAGCGCGAACAGCTGTGGCTGCTGATCCCAGCCTCCGCCGGCGACGAACTCCTCGACCTCGCGTGCCAACGCGGCTACGCTTCCGGGGCCTGCCTGGTTCTCGCTCTGCGTCATGACGCCATCCTGGCAGGCGGACCGCTGCTGTGGCGCGGCGCCCGTTTTGGGGGGCTTCGGGAACTGGAGTGGCGGTCCGTACAGTTAGGGAATTAGGGACGCTCGCAGGTCAGCGCCCTGACAACGACAGCCTTGACCACGGGGAGTGTGCGTAGTGGCCACCCGGCCCTCAGCCAGCCTGCCGAAACTGTCGCGGCGTGCCCGCGTACTGCTGATCATCGCGGCCGTCATCGTCCTGTTCCTCTTACTCGGTGCCCGGTTGCTGGACACGTACGTCGACTGGCTGTGGTACGGCGAGGTCGGCGCGCGTGGCGTGTTCGGCACGATCCTGCTGACACGTGTCGTGATGTTCCTCGCGACCGGTGTGTTGGTGGGTGGCCTGCTCGCGCTGAGTCTGTGGCTGGCGTATCGCTCGCGGCCGGTGTTCGTGCCCGTGACCGGTGTGGAGGACCCACTCGCGCGGTACCGGTCGACGGTGGTCGCGCGTCCCAGGCTGTTCGGCATCGGCATCCCCGTGGTGGCCGGACTGATCGCGGGGGCCAGCGGACAGAGCAACTGGAAAATCGTGCAGATGTGGCTGCACGGCACCGAGTTCGGCCGCACCGATCCGGTTTTCGGCAAGGACGACAGCTTCTTCACGTTCGACCTGCCCTTCTACGGCTGGGTGCTCGGCTGGGTGTTCGTGGCGCTGATCGTGTCGTTCATTGGCGCCGTGGCGACGCACTACCTGTTCGGGGGTATCCGGCTGGCGGGTCGCGGGGGCCAGATCTCGGGTCCCGCGCGGGTGCACCTGCTGGTGCTGGTCGGCGTGTTCGTGCTGTTCAAGGCGCTGGAGTACTTCTTCGACCGCTACGAACTGCTGCAGGCGGGTCGTAACGACCTGTTCACGGGCGCCGCCTACACCGACCTGAACGCGGCGATGCCGGCGAAGCTGATCCTGCTGTGCATCAGCGTGCTGTGCGCGATCGCGTTCTTCGTGGGAGCGTTCCTGCGGAATGTCCAGCTGCCCGCCATCGCGCTGGTCCTGCTGCTGCTGTCGGGACTGATCCTCGGTCTCGCCTGGCCCGCGGTGCTGGAACAGTTCTCGGTCCGTCCGAACGCCAACGAGAAGGAAGCGACGTCGATCGAGCACAACATGGAGGCGACCCAGTACGCCTACCAGCTCGATGCCGAGCACGTCGACATCCAGGACGAGTACACGGGCAGTACTGAAGCCTCGCCGGAGGAGATCCGGTCGGACGAGGGCACGATCCCGAACATCCGGATCCTCGACCCGAACGTCCTGAGCCCCACCTTCACCCAGCGCGTCGGTCGGGAGAACTTCTACGGCTTCCCGGAGAAGCTCGACGTCGACCGCTACACCGTGGACGGTGAGGAGCAGGCGTACATCGTCGCGGCGAAAGAGATCAACACCAACGGTCTGGCGGAGAACCAGCAGACCTGGATCAACCGCCACCTGGTGTACACGCACGGTAATGGTTTCGTCGCAGCGCCGGCCAACACCGTCGACCGCGCGCTCGAGGACGCAGACAGCGACGGTGGCTACCCGCTGGCGCGGACCAGTGACACGCAGAACCCCGAGGGCGCGGGTATCCGGGTCGACGAGCCGCGGATCTACTACGGCGAGCTGGCGACCGACTACGCGATCGTCGGTGGTACGCCGGGACAGGCGCCGGGTGAGTACGACACCGCCAATGACCGCAGCTACCTCTACCAGGGCAAGGGCGGTGTGCCGATCGACAACCTGTTCAACAGGTTGGTCTTCGCCGCGCAGTACGGAGAGCGCAACATCCTGTTCTCCGACCAGATCAGCGAGGGCGCGAAGATCATGTACCACCGCAACCCGCGGGAACGGGTCGAGAAGGTGGCGCCGTGGCTGACCGTGGACGGCGACCCCTACCCGGTGGTGGTCGACGGGCGCATCCAGTGGATCGTCGACGGTTACACGACCCTGAACAACTATCCGTACTCGCAGCTCACGTCGTTGGGCGGAGCCACGGAGGACTCGCTGACCGGTGTGGCGCGTCAGCAGGATAACCGGATCAACTACATCCGTAACTCCGTGAAGGCGACGGTCGACGCGTTCGACGGCACCGTCACGTTGTACGCGATGGACGAGAACGACCCGGTGCTGCAGACGTGGATGAACGCGTTCCCGGGGATGGTGCAGCCGCAGGAGGCGATCAGCGATGAGCTGCGGGCGCACTTCCGGTACCCGGAGGACATCTTCAAGGTCCAGCGTGAGCTGTTGACGAAGTACCACGTGAAGAACGCGCAGGAGTTCTACTCGACCCAGACCTTCTGGAACGTGCCGCAGGACCCGACCATCGAAGGTGGCCTCGATCCGAACTCCGACGCGGCGAACCAGCCGCCGTACTACGTCTACGCGCAGGCTCCGGGACAGGACGAGCCGACGTTCCAGATCACGAGTGCGTTGACGCCGCTGGCACGGCAGTACCTGGCGGCGTGGATGACGGTGTCCTCCGACCCCGAGAACTACGGCAAGATGACGGTGCTGAAGTTGCCCACCGGCGGCGGCCAGCAACTCGAAGGACCTATTCAGGTCCAGAACGCCTTCCAGAGCAACCCGAAGTTCACTCAGGACCGTACGCTGCTCGGGAACCAGAGCGTCGACATCATCTACGGCAACCTGTTGACGCTACCGGTCGCGGGTGGATTCCTTTACGTGGAACCCGTGTACATCCAGCAGCGCAACGCACAGAGTTACCCGCAGCTCGCTCGGGTGCTGGTGTCGTTCGGTGGTCGTATCGGTGTCGCCTCGACACTCAACGAGGCGCTGGACGAGGTGTTCGGTGAAGGCACGGGTGAGGCGGCCACCGGACCGGCGCAGGATGAGGACAGTGGCGACGGCGACAGCGGTGATCAGCAACAACCGCCGCCTTCCGAGAACGAGCAGCAAGTGCCCGACCAGCAGGCACCGCCGCAGGACGGCGGAACCGGCGACGGTGACGTGGGCCAGGCTGTGGCCGACATCCAGGCCGCGCTGCGGAAGCTGAAGGAGGCGCAGCAGTCCGGTGACTTCGCCGCGCAAGGCGAGGCCCTGAAGGAGCTGGACGCGGCTGCTCGGAGGTATGAAGAGGCCTCGGGGTCGGGGAACTGATGTCCCCGGCCCGGTCCGCCCGGGCGCTTGACGTGGGCGGATCGAAGATCATGTGATCTGGCGGACACCTACTTTGCGCTGAGGGGGCACCTTGGCGTAGGGTGGGTGTTACCGCAGTCGCGGGGTCCACGGTGACCTTCACCAGACCCCCTGGAAACAGGGGAGCGGGGATGTGCTACGGTGGAACTACAACGACGCGGGGTGGAGCAGTTCGGTAGCTCGCTGGGCTCATAACCCAGAGGTCGCAGGTTCGAATCCTGTCCCCGCTACTGGTAGATAAAGGCCCGGATCCTTGTGGTCCGGGCCTTTATCTTTGTGTCACTGTCCTGATGCGCAGAGTGAATCAGCGGTTCCATTGTGGACAACTTCTTGACCACAATGGACAGATGTCGATTTTCGTGGCACGGTGGAGGGGTGTCCGATTTGAACGCAACTGCCGCAGCACTGCTTGGTTTGCTTCACGATGGTCCCGCGACCGGTGGCGAGCTCGTCGCGGCGGCTGAGGAACGATTCGGCACGTTCTTCAGCGTCACGAGGAGCCAGGTCTACCGGGAGCTCCCCGCGCTGCACAAGGAGGGCTATGTGCGGCTCGGGAAGCAAGGGCCCCGTTCCAGCCAGCAGTATGTCCTCACAGCAGCGGGGAAGAAGGCCTTCAAGGCGTGGTTGATGACTCCGTCCTCACCCGACCACCTGCGAAGCCCGCTGATCCTCCGAATCGTGAACTCAGGCGTGCTCACGCCGAAGCAGCGCGCCAACCTGTTCGCCACCGCCAGGGAGACCTACAAGGCGGAACTGGACGAGGCGAGAGCCGCGGTGAAGGCCGCCACCGACCCGGTGGAGAAGGCGGTCGCCGAGTTCGGCCAAGCGCACGCCAGGGCCGCGCTGAAGCTGCTGGACACCGTGTCGTCGGACTGACGACCCACGGCGGAAAAGACCAGCGACGACGACGGAGACGGCGAGTCTGAGCGGCCGCCGGGAAGCGGTCGCTCGATTTGCCGTAACCTTGTGTTTTGTGAGTGCCGACTTCGAAGCAGCCCTGAAGGATCTCGGCGGCAAGCTGTCCCATGTCGAGACCGTGATGGACCTGGACACGCTCCGCAGGGAGGTCGCCGAGCTGGAGGAGGAAGCCGCGCGCCCCGACCTTTGGAACGACCCTGAGGTGGCGCAGCGGGTGACCAGCCAGCTGTCGCACAAACAGGCGTCGCTGCGCAAAGTGACCGAGCTGCGCCAGCGTGTCGACGACCTGGAGGTGCTGCACGAACTCGCCGAAGCCGAAGGGGACGCGGCGAGTCGTTCCGAGGCGGAGGCGGAACTCGCGCAGCTGACCAAGGACGTCGACGCCCTCGAAGTCCGTACTCTGCTGTCCGGTGAGTACGACGAGCGCAACGCCGTCGTGACCATCCGGTCGGAGGCCGGCGGCGTGGACGCGGCCGACTGGGCCGAGATGCTGCTTCGGATGTACCTGCGGTGGGCGGAGCGGCACAACTACCCGACCGAGGTCTACGACATCTCCTACGCCGAGGAAGCGGGCATCAGGTCGGCGACCTTCAAGATCAACGGTCCCTACCTCTACGGCACGCTCTCCGTCGAGCAGGGCACCCACCGGCTGGTACGTATCTCGCCGTTCGACAACCAGAACCGGCGCCAGACCTCCTTCGCCCATGTCGAGGTACTTCCCGAGGTCGAGGAGGTCGACCACGTCGAAATACCCGAAAAGGACATCCGCGTGGATGTCTACCGCTCGTCCGGCCCCGGTGGGCAGAGCGTGAACACCACCGACTCCGCCGTGCGTATCACCCACCTGCCCACGGGCATCGTGGTGTCCTGCCAGAACGAGAAGTCGCAGCTGCAGAACAAGGCGACGGCGATGAAGGTGCTGCAGGCGAAGCTGTTGCAGCGCAAGAAAGAGGAGGAACGCGCGGAATTGGACGCGCTGCGCGACAGCGGGTCCAGCTGGGGCAACCAGATGCGTTCCTACGTGCTGCACCCGTACCAGCTGGTCAAGGACCTGCGCACCGACTACGAGGTGGGTAACCCGTCGGCTGTGCTCGACGGTGAGCTGGACGGTTTCCTCGAGGCCGGGATCCGGTGGCGTAAGCAACAGGCCGAGGCCGCTTGAGCCGAGTCGGGGGAGTCGGTGGGTAACCGTGGCCTAACCTCCCCCGACTGTAGGATGATCGACCGTGATCCGGCTCGATAGTGTCTCCAAGGTCTACAAGACCTCCTCACGCCCCGCGCTCGAGGATATCTCGGTCGACGTGGACAAAGGCGAGTTCGTTTTTCTCATCGGCCCGTCGGGTTCTGGGAAGTCGACGTTTCTGCGTTTGCTGTTGCGCGAGGAAGTGCCCAGCAAGGGCCGGGTGATGGTGTCGAATTTCGATGTGGCCAAGCTGCCCCGGCGTAAGGTGCCCCGGCTTCGGCAGACCATCGGATGCGTCTTCCAGGACTTCCGGCTGTTGACCAACAAGACCGTCGCGGAGAACGTCGCCTTCGCTCTCGAGGTGATCGGTAAGCCGAAGCGGACCATCGCCAAGGTCGTTCCCGAGGTGTTGGAGTTGGTCGGTCTCGACGGTAAGGCCGACCGGATGCCGCGCGAGCTCTCCGGTGGTGAGCAGCAGAGGGTGGCCATCGCGAGAGCGTTCGTCAACAGGCCACTGGTGCTGCTGGCCGATGAGCCCACCGGGAACCTGGACCCCGACACCAGCCAGGACATCATGCTCTTGTTGGAGCGCATCAACCGCACCGGAACGACGGTGCTCATGGCCACCCACGACCACTCGATCGTCGACTCCATGCGTCGCCGGGTCGTTGAACTGGATCACGGGCGCGTGATCCGCGACGACCGGCGCGGAGTGTACGGAGTCGGTCGCTGACGCAGGTCCGCTCGCACTTCGTCCTCGCCCCATCCGCCCCCTACTTCCCCGACCCAAGGAAACGCCCTACCGATGCGTGCCAGCTTCGTCTTCAGCGAGGTCATCACCGGTCTGCGCCGGAATGTCACGATGACCATCGCGATGATCCTCACCACCGCGATCTCGCTCGGGATGTTCGGCGGTGGACTGCTGTTCGTCCGCACCATCGACAAGATGCAGGCGAACTTCCTCGACGACGTCGAGGTCACCGTCTATCTCGACGACGAGGTGAGTTCGACCGACTCGGCGTGCTCGTCCCAGACCTGCGCCACGTTGAGGCAGTCGTTGGAGACCAACCCGGCGGTCGAGTCGGTGGTCTACGAGAACCGGGAACAGGCCTACCAGCGGTTCCAGGACATCTTCGAGGGACAGCCGGATCTGCTGGAACTCGCGCGTCCGGAGTCGCTACCCGCGTCGCTGCACGTGAAGTTGTTCGACCCCGAGCGCAGCGACGTGATCGTGCAGGAATATTCGGAACAGGAAGGCGTTGACCACGTCAACGACCAGAACAAGTTCCTGGAACGGTTCCTGGACGTACTCAACGCGGGGCGTAACGGCACGTTCATCGTGGCGTTGATCGCAGCGCTCGCCGCCGTGTTGCTGATCGCGAACACGATTCAGGTCTCGGCGTTCACCCGCCGCACCGAAGTCGGGATCATGCGGCTGGTCGGCGCCACCCGGTGGTACACGCAGTTACCGTTCCTGCTGGAGGCCGTGGTCGCCGGTGTGTTGGGTGCGATCGTCGGTACCGGGGGATTGGTCGCGTTGAAATACGCGGTGCTCGACTCGATCCTGGAGAAGACCGGGGACGTGGTCCCCAAGATCGAGTTGTTGGAGATCTTCTTCCCGGTCGCGCCCATCCTGCTCGGCGTGTCGATATTGATCTCGGCCGTCACCGGGTACGTGACGCTGCGTTTGTACGTGCGGCACTAAACGATTCGGATTGCAGCTTCGAGCGGATACAGTCGAGGTATGGCGAAGGAAAACGGTCGCAAGGTGATCGTGTCGAACCGTCGTGCACGGCACGACTACACGATCGTGGACACCTACGAGGCCGGAGTGGCTCTCGTGGGCACCGAGGTGAAGAGCCTGCGCGCGGGCAAGGCGTCGTTGGCCGACTCGTTTGCGACCGTGGACGACGGCGAGGTCTTCCTCCGGGGGCTGCACATTCCCGAGTACTCGCACGGCACGTGGACCAACCACGAGCCACGGCGGACGCGCAAGTTGCTGCTGCACCGCAGGGAGATCGAAAAGCTCATCGGCAAGACCAAGGAGAGCGGGTTCAGCCTCGTGCCTCTGTCGCTGTACTTCAAGGACGGCAAGGTCAAGGTCGAGTTGGCGTTGGGTAAGGGCCGCAAGGCGTACGACAAGCGTCAGGCCATCGCCAAGCGCGACGCGCAGCGTGAGATGGCCCGTGTCGTGGGCCGCGCGGCGAAGGGCAAGGCCCGCCGTTGAGCCGCACGGAAGACGACACCGGGCCCGGACCGCGATCGGACGACGACGTCGCGGTCTGGGCCCGTGGCCTCGGATTGGACGGCCTCGTCGATCTCCACGTGCATTTCCTGCCCGAGCGCGTGATGCGCAAGGTGTGGGCGTACTTCGACGAGGCGGAGACGCACTACGGCCTGCGGTGGCCCGTGTACTACCGCCTGCCCGAAGCCGAACGGACCGCGGTGCTGCGGAAACTGGGAGTGAAGGTCTTCGCTCCACTGGTGTATCCGCACAAACCCGACATGGCCGCGTGGTTGAACGAGTGGGTGCGGGAGTTCGCCGCTGAGGTGCCGGAGGCGGTGCCGACGGCCACGCTGTACCCGGAGCCCTCCGTCGACGCCTACGTGGCCGAGGCTCTGGCCGCGGGCGCGCGGTGCTTCAAGGCCCACGTCCAAGTGGGGGCATACGACCCGCGTGACGAGGCGCTTCACCGAGCGTGGGGACTGATCGCCGACGCGCGGGTGCCCGTGGTCGTCCACTGCGGACACGGCCCCCTGCGCGGTGAGCACACCGGTATCGGCGTGTTCGACCAGGTGCTGCGGCGACATCCGAAGCTGGTGGTCGTGCTCGCTCACGCGGGCATGCCCGAATACTACGAGGCGGTGGCACTGGTCGAGCGGTACCCCAACGTCTACCTGGACACCACGATGGTGGGGGTGCCGTTCACGGAAGGGTTCATGCCGGTGCCGTCGGACTGGCCCAGCCGGCTCGCCGGAATAGCCGACCGCGTGGTGCTGGGCACCGACTTCCCGAACATCCCCTACACCTATGCCACCCAGTTGCAGGCCGTGGCCCGCTGGGCGGAGGCCGACCAGCGGCTGGGCGACGCCTTCCTGCGCGCGGTGCTGCACGACACGCCGTCCCGGCTGCTCAAGCTGGAAGCACGTCCCGGCGGCGGGCACAGGTGAGCGGAAGACGCCCCGACAACCTGCGGAAACATCTCGGTAGCGGGCCTGGAGGGAATCGGTTCGCTTCCGATTCCGCGTGTGGTCGGACGGTGGGAATTATCGACTTGCCCCCCGCGTTATCCTGGGTGCAAGCGATCGATGGATGATCGAGCAGCCAAGGGGGTGAACGGTTTCGACTCTGGACGTTGATCCAGGGGAAGCGTGCCGGTGCAGGCAACGACCACCGCAAGCGTCGTTCGCACTAAATACAAGCGCCAAGACTAACAGTCAGCGCGACTTCGCCCTCGCCGCCTGAGCGAGCGCGGAGTCTGTCGGCCCGGGAGTGCCTCCGACCCGGTCTGCCGGCATCAGCTAGGAGGCTTACCGCCGATCCCGGCCACGGGGATCGGTTGGGAAACAAACAGTGGCTGGGCCCGTCACACCGGCTTGTTCGCGTGACCGGTGGGGCCGAGTAGAGGCACAGCGAACTGCGCACGGAGAAGCCCTGGAAAGGCGACAGAGGACCCGGGTTCGATTCCCGGCACCTCCACGAAACCTTCCCGACGACGAGGCCGCTCCCGCACCACGCGGGGGCGGCCTCGTCGCGTTCTTAGGCCCTGTCGGTTCTCCGGCCGGGGCCCAAGACGGAACGAGAAGACCCGCACGGCTGTTTGGGCCCCTCCGAACCCGGTAAGTCTGCGAACACGGACGAAGACCCCATCAGCGTTTTCGCGGAAAAGATCACCGGAACACGGCGGCCGGTGCAGGCGACTGCCGGCTGACCGGCTGGAGAAGGGCTGGATCATGGACCACGATTACTTCATCGGTCAGGTACAGGCACGTGCACAACTGGCCAGCCGCGGCGAAGCGGAAGGCCTCACCCGCGCCACACTCGAAACGCTCGGCGAACGCATCCCCGAACAAGTGGCCACCCACCTCGCCGACCAACTCCCCAGGGAGATCGGCGAGAACCTGCGAAGGACCGTCACGATGGCCGGCGCGGGCACCGGGGAGCGCTTCGGCCTGGACGAGTTCGTACGCAGAGTGTCCGCTCGCGGACAGATGGCCGAACCCAACGCCGTATACGGGTCGCGAGTGGTGCTCGAAGTGACGGGCGAGGCCACCCAAGGGGTCCTCGACAAGGTCCGCGACTCGCTCCCGTCCGAACTCCGGCCGCTGGTCGACGCTGGGAGCACGGGCGAGATGCAGACCTGAACTGCTTAGGGTGCCGGTATGGCATCCGAAATCACCTCGTGCTTCACGAAAGTCGACGACCTGCGCGCCTACCTGTCCCGACCGAAGGACGGTGGCTCCGGTGGCATGCTCCTGTTACCGATGATCACCGGGATCGGCGCGCAGGTCCGCGAGTTCGCCGACGATATCGCACGCGCGGGAGTGACGGCTTTGAGCTGGGACCCGTGGCACGGCGTGAGCGGCGATGACACACCACGCGAACGACTCGCCGAGATGCTGCGGGAACTCGACGACGAAGCCTGCCTTTCCGAGATGAGCCGCCTGCTCGACCACATGACCGGAGAGCTCGGGTTCACCCGAGTCGGTGTCATCGGATGGTGCATGGGTGGACGATTCGCGTTCCTGCTGGCGGGACGCGACCAGCGGGTGTGCAACGTCGTCGCTTACCACCCCACCGTGGCCGATCCCACCCGCCCCGAACCACACCCTCGACGCCGCCGAGTACGCCGCACGAACCGCCGCGCCCGTGATGATGCTCTACCCCGAACAGGACTCGCTCGTGCCATGGGAGAGCTTCACCCGGCTGCAGACGGCACTCCAGTCCCGCTCGGTCGGAGCCAGCATCGTGCACGTCTATCCCGGCGCCGAGCACGGCTTCTCCGAACGTAGCCGCCACGGCAACAGCGTCAACGCCGACGCCTATGCGCTCTCATGGCCTCAGGTACTCCAGTTCATCCGCACCACCACGGAGTCCACGGCGATCACGGCATAGGGCTTCGGGCAGCAGGGCCGCGGCAGCCGTGTGAGCGTTCTCAGAGCACCGCGGGACACGTCGACTGACACCGACTCGGGCAGAATGCCGCGCATGAAGACCCGCAGCGCCGGCAGCCTGGTCGTGGACATCGTGATGCTCGTGCTCGCGGTGCTCTCGGTCGCCCTGCTCACCTACGTGCTCCTCGGCGACGTCTCACCTGATACGGCACGCACCGTGTTCGCCATCGACACGGCCATCTGCGGTGTCTTCGCCGTGGAGTTCGTGTGGCGTTGGCGCACAGCGCGTTGGGACAAACGGTTCCCATTGCGGCACTGGTACGAGGTGCTGGGAATGATCCCCATCGCGCACCCCGCGTTGCGAGGCCTGCGGTTGCTGCGAATCGTGGTGCTGCTGTTCCGGCTCGCCCGCACCACCGACCGAGTCTTCGGGGAGAAGGCCACACAACGGTTGGTGGAACGCTTCTCGCGCCCGATCGTGGCGGCCATCAAACAGCCGATCACCGTCGCGGTGCTCGACGAAGTCGCGAAAGTGCTCGAAACAGGACGCTACCCACACAACATCGCGCGCTCGCTGGAAGAACACAAGGAACTGTTGCGGGACATCGTCACGGAGAAGGTGAAAAACGATCCGCAGGCGGGCATGTTGTCGCGGTTGCCGTTCCATGACGACGTCTTGCGTTCCCTTGTGGACACCACCATTCGTGTTCTGCTGGAGGTACTCGCCGATCCGCGGATGGATGACTTCTTCGCGCACGCCGTGCGGGAGAACCAGGCCCAGATTCGTGCGGCTGTGGAACAAGGGCTGCATGAACGTGCCGAGTCCATGGCGGGAACGGACGACGGCGGGGCTCGGGCGTGGTTGCCCGGCGCTTCCGGTGCGCGGGACTGAGCCAGTGGAGCGGGGTGGCGAGCCGTGTCTCGCGTCGTGTGACGCGGACACGGCTACGCAGGCTGCGGACACGGCTACGCAGGCTGCGGACACGGCTACGCAGGCTGCGGACACGGCTACGCAGGCTGCGGGCCTGCCCGCCGGTGACAACAAATGCAGCACCACGGGGACCGTTCCACCCGCGATGCGCGGCGTGACCCGCCAGCCGAACGTCTCCTGCAACTTCACCGCGAGCACCGGCTTGTCACCGGAATAGTCCACCCGCACCCGAGAACCCGAGGGGGCCTCCAGCCGGTCGGGGGCGAGCTCGTCGAGCCGGGCGGCCTCGGGTCACGGCAACAACGCGCGCAACGCCGCGACCGTGTCGATCTTCGCGAAATCGGAACGGCGGCGCACGCGCGCCAATTCGGGAACGAGCCAATCGTCCGCCCGTGCCACGAGAGCCTCGTCGGAGACATCGGGCCACGGGTCGCCCAGGTGCCGGTGCAGAAAAGCCAGCCGCTGCCGCAGCCGCACCGCCTCGGTGGGCCAGGGAAGCAGACGCAGCCCCTCCTGGCGCAATCCGTCCACCACGGCCCGGTGGACGGTGGCCGGGTCGGGTTCCGACAGGGGACGTTCGGCCAGCGTGATGGCACCCAGCCGTCGCACGTGCAGGGCCACGACGTCCCCGTCGACCCACGCGATCTCGTCGTCCTCGGTCAACAGGGCCGCGCCCGCGTGCGTGGCCAGCTCCTCGTCCGCCACCGCCGCGAGACGGACGACGCCGTGTGCCCGCCCGGGTTCGCGGGTCGCTTCGGCCACCGCCAGCCAGTCGCTGTCACCGAGGCCGCTGCCGGGCGGTGCCTCCACCGCCGTGCCGTTGGCGAGGAGATACACCGGTGAGGACGTGTTCCGTCTGCGGCGGGCGAGCCGTTCGGGATACGCCAGGGCCACCACGGTCGCCGAGTCCGGCCGGTCGGCTGCGCCGTTTCCGCCGTGGCCGTCGTAGGAAACGAGCGCCGCGAGTCTGTCGACCTCCTTTCGCCAGCGCCGGGCCGCAGCGTCGTCCGCCCGGCGCAGGCGGGCCAGTTCGGCGTCGAGGTCGGTGTGGTGTGTCGACGCGACGTCGAGCGCGGCCACCACTTCGGCGGCCGGGCGCGCACCGAGTTCGGCCGCGCCGTCGAGCAGTGCGCGAGCCAGGCGAGGGTGCAGCCCCATGGCCGCCATCGTCGAGCCGCGGTCGGTCGGACGGCCGTCGGCGTCCACGGCTCCCAATGTGCGCAGCAGTTTCCTGCCCGCTGTCAACGCTCCTTCGGGCGGTGTGTCCCACCACGCCAGTCCGGAACCGTCCGGTGTGGACCAGCACGCCAGTTCTAGGGTCAGGCGGGAGAGTTCGGCGGTGCGGATCTCCGGTTCGGGGTAGGCGGGCAGGCTCGCGTGTTCGGATCGGGGCCAGCACCGGTACGCGGTGCCCTGTGCCTCGCGTCCCGCTCGTCCCGCGCGTTGGTCAGCCACGGCCCTCGACACCCGCACAGTGGCGAGCCCGGGCAGGCCACGCCGGTGGTCCACCCGGGGAACGCGGGCCAGCCCGGAGTCCACCACCACGCGCACGCCGGGCACCGTCAGGCTCGACTCGGCCACCGCTGTGGACAGCACGACCCGCCGCCGTGGCCCCGGCGTGAGCGCGGCGTCCTGACGGTGTGTGGGCAGGCGGCCGTGTAGCGCGACGACATCGACGTCGATCCCGCCGAGCAGTTCGGTCACCCGGGCGATCTCCGCGACACCGGGGAGGAACACGAGCACATCGCCGTCGTGTTCGGATAGTGCTGTTCGGATCGTTCTCGCGACGCACTTCTCCACGTGCTCGCCGCGGTCGGGCGGCCGGTGCACGATGTCCACGGGGTGTGAAGCGGCGTCCGCGGTGATGACCGGCGCGTCACCGAGCAGCGCGGCCAGCCGGTCGGAGGCCACGGTGGCCGACGTGGCGAGCAGTCGCAGGTCGTCCCGCAACCCGGCCCTGGCGTCGAGTAGCAGGGCCAGCAGCAGGTCTGCGTCGAGGTGGCGTTCATGGCACTCGTCGAGCAGTACCACCGCGGTGCGACGCAGCTCGGGATCGTTCTGCAGGCGGCGCACGAGCAGCCCCGAGGTGACGACTTCCACCCGAGTGCGGGACGAGACCCTGCGTTCGCCTCGCACCGAGTACCCGACGGTCTCGCCGACCGGTTCACCGAGCAACGCCGCCATGCGTGAGGCGGCTGCTCGTGCGGCGAGCCTGCGGGGTTCGGCCACCACGACGGTGCCCTCGGCCTCCAGTACGGCCGTGCCCTGTTTCCGCAGCGCGGTGTTCACGTCGTCGAGCACGGCGCGCACCGGGAGTTCGGGTAACGCCAGGGTGTCCAGACCGGTCACAGCTCGCCGACCTCCGGCGGATCGGCCATCTCGATTCCGGACGGCGCCAGGTGCCGCTCCAACGACGCTCTCCACGAACCGGAGTCGATCATCGCGCGTAAGGCGTCGTCGACGGCGGTTCGCCCGTCGTGGTCGCCCTTCGGCAGTCCGACGCCGTAGTACTCGGTGGACCACCGCTTTCCGACCAGCCGCAACAGCTCAGGGTTCTCGGCGACGTATCCGGCGAGGATCGTGTCATCGGCGATCGCGGCGTCGACCCGGCGGGCGAGGAGCGCGGTGACGCATTCGGATATGCGGGGGTATTCCACCAGCGTCACCGTGTCCGCGAACCGTTTCTTGACGCGCGCGGCGGAGGTCGAGCCCGTGGGCGCACACAGTGTGTTCCCCGCCAGCGATTCGGGGTCGGTGAGGTGGGTGGAGGTGCGGCGTACGAGCAGGTCCTGCCCGGTCTCCAAGTACGGCCCGGCGAAGGACACCTCGCGTTGTCTGGGCTCGGTGATGGAGTAGGCGGCCACCACCAGGTCGACGTTGCCCGAGGCGAGCGCTTCCTCGCGTTCAGAGGGCAGCGTCTCCTTCCACGTGATGTCCTCCTCGGCCACACCGAGCTCGGCCGCGACGAACCGTGCGACGTCGGCGTCGAACCCGACGATGTGCCTGTCCACCGTTCGCTCGGCCAACCCCGGCTGGTCGACCCCGATGCCGATCGTCACCGACCCGGTGTCACTTATCCGGGTGACAATGGAGTCGGGTGCGGCCTCGGGAGCCGAGCACGCGGCGAGCAGAACACCCACCGCAACCATGTTGACCAGGCATCTCAGCCGTCGCATCGACATTGCCCCTCATGGTTTTCACAGCTGCGCTGGCTAGCCTAGAGGCTGTGCTCCCCTCACGTGGACTGCTACTCGACGGCATCGGGCTGCTGGCCAGGCTGGGACTGGCCGCTGTCTGGCTGATTTCGGGCGGCATCAAGCTCGCGGATCCGGGCCAGACCTACCTGGCGGTACAGGCCTACGAGATCTTGCCCACAGGGCTGATCGGCATCGTGGCCACCGCGCTGCCGTTGGTCGAGATCGTGTTGGGGCTGCTGGTGCTGTTCGGTGCGGCTACCCGGGTCACGGCCGTGGTGTCGGCGGCGGTGCTGGTGGCGTTCATCGCCGCGGTGGCGCAGTCGTGGGCACGGGGACTGACGATCGACTGCGGCTGCTTCGGCGGCGGAGGGCAGGTGGAGCCGGGACAGACGGCCTACCCGGAGGAAATCGCGACGGACATCGGGTTCCTGGCGTTGGCGGTGTGGCTGGCCGTCAGGCCGAGCACACCGCTTTCGGTGGACAGGTGGCTGCGGCGCGGTCGTACGGAGACCGAGGCCACCGAAGGGAACGACAACACGAGAAAGGACGCCAGTGGGCGGAGCGGAACGGACGGCGAAGAAACGGCGCCGGCAACAGTTGGCGGCGAAGACTGAGGGGGCCAAGGCGGTTGCCAAGGCGCGGGGAGGCGGTGGCGACGCCAAACGCATCGCCGTGATCGTCGGCGTGGTGGTAGTGGTGCTGGCGGTCGTCGTCGGTGGCCTCATCTGGACCAACGCGTCCAAGAACGCCACCGAAGGGGAGACGATCCCCACCGAGTCGGTGCAGGCCGACTTCCCCGAACGCAGGGACGGAGCCGTGGTGGTGCTCGGTGAAGAGGACGCTCCCGCCACCATCGACGTCTACGCCGACTTCCTGTGCCCCGCGTGCGCGACGTTCGACCAGCAGTACGGGGAACAGATCAGGGAGAAGGTCGAGCAGGGACAGTTGACGGTGCGGCAGCACATGTTGCCGATGTTGGTGAAGCAGTCCAGCCCGCCCGGTTACTCGCTGGACTCGGCCAACGCGGCACTGCTCGCGGCCGACGAGGGCAAGTTCTCCGAGTTCCACGACAGCCTGTTCGCCAACCAGCCCGAGGAGGGCAAGCGCGCCTACGACAAGGAGCAGCTGATCCAGCTCGGCCGTGATCTGGGTATCACCAGCGAGGCCTTCGAGGAGGGTGTGCGTAACGGCAAGTACAACGACCTGCTCGAACAGGAGATGAAGCGGGTCACCGAGGACACCAGCCTGCACCGTGATTTCGGTACGGGGGAGAAGGGATTCGGCACGCCCACGGTGGTCGCGAACGGCGAGCTCGTGGACCTGGGCGACCCCGGTTGGCTCGACAAGGCCGTGTCGCGGTAGTCGAGTCGCCGATTCCCGTCTTACGTGCACTCCGGGTGTTCTAGTGTTGCGCCCGGAGTGCACGTGTGGGGGAACCGCGCGGGAGCCGATCACGTCGCACTCCTACGAAGGAGGGTGACGTGGACGGCACACCACACGCGGGTTTCCGGGTCGAGGAAGGCGCCTACGACCACTATGCGCGCAGTATCGACCCGACGGGGGACGACGTTCGGCAAGCGGCCGACCGGCACGTCGCACCGCATGTCGAACTGTCGGGTGACGGTTTCTCGGTGCTGGGTTCCGAGTCGGGGTTGTCCGGCGCGTACGCCGCTCGCATGCGCGGCATCCAGGAACGGTTGAGCCGCTTGGGTGGCAACTGGCAGAGCATGGCTGACGCCGCGCGTCGCACCAGTACGAACTACGAGGTCGTCGAAGCGGAACAGCAGGCCACCATCGAGCGCCTGGGCAAGGAACTGGGATGACGGAGACCGCGGAAGTCACGAGAGCGGCACTGGGTCTGCCCGATCAGTTCGCGCGCCGCATGCGCACCGACGACGCGGCGATCGACTCGGCGGTGAGTGGGCAGTCCGCGTTGCGGACGTCCCTGGACGGTGTGCGCGGAACGGCGGAGTCGCAGCGGGTCCTGCTGTCGGAGAGGTCGTCGGGTAATGCCACGGACAACGCCGTCGGCACCGCGCAGGCACTCGAGCGGGAAGTGCAGGAGCTACTCGACGAGAGTGTCGAGATCGAGAAAGCGGTGGCCGAGGCCGCGGAAGCCCTCAAGGTGGGCCAGGTCGAGAACGACCGGGTGCGTGAGGAGATCATCCGTGAGATCAGCACGACCATGAAGGCCGTCGCGGCGGCCCGGCAGACGCCGCCCGTTCCCACGGGGGGCCAGGCCGCGGTGCGTGAGCTCATGGTGGGACTACAGAAGAAGATCGCCGAGCTCACCGGGCAGTCCGCCGACATCAGCGACCGCACCTTGTCCGCGCTCACCGATATCGCGGGCAAGCTCGGTTCGGACAGCGGGACCACCAGTGCCAGCAGTGCGAGCACCGAGGTCGCCTCGTCGTTCAACTCGCAGGGCGCCACCGGCGGTGGCGGCGGTGGTGGCGGCGCCGCCGCGGGTGGTGCCATCGGCGGCGGTGGCGGTGCCGTGACCAAGCCACGCCTGCCCGTCGCCATTCCGCCGCAGCCCGGCACCGGCGTCAAGATCAACCTGCCGAACGGTTCGACGGTGGAGGCCCCCAACGAGACGGCCGCCAAGGCCGTGCGTGCCGCGATCTCGCAGCTCGGCGTTCCGTACGTGTGGGGTGGCACGTCGCGTGGTGTGGGACTGGACTGCAGCGGGCTCACCATGACGTCGTACGGCGAGGCGGGGCTGGAGATCCCGAGGTTGGCTCAGGAACAGACCGTGGGAGCGGAGGTGCCGTCGCAGGACCAACTGCTTCCCGGGGATCTCGTGGTGTGGTCGGGGCACGTCGCGATGGTGGTCGGTGACGGCCTCATGATCGAGGCGGGGGATCCGGTGAGTATCAACCCGATCCGCACCACCAACGCGGGGCAGCAGTTCATCGGGTTCTATCGACCGACCGGATAAAGTGCCGGTGACGGTGGGTGACGTGGTCGGGGTGGGAATTTCGACGGGGGTTCGGTGGAGATAGACGTTGAGCGGGAAGCGAATCGGATCGACGAACAGGTGCGGCGGACCTCGGAGCGCGCCGCCGAACAGTTCTCCCGCGTGGGAAGTGTCGGTGGGAAGGCGGAGTCGGGTGACGGCGCGATCCGGGTGGAGGTGGCACCCGGCGGTCTGCTCACCGAGGTCCGGTTGACGCACGCGGCCCTGCGGTCCGGGACCGACTCGCTCGCCCAGCAGATCATGGCGTTGGCGCACACGGCGACCCGGCGGGCGAGCGACCGGATGTATCGGGCGTTGTCGCCCGTGCTGGGACCGGAGGGCGACGCCACGTTGGCCTCGTTGGGATACGAGCCGTTGCCCGAGGACGAGGACGACGACTCGGGTTCGCCCGTGTTCGGGAGACGGTGAGGAGAAGCGGTGATCGAGCAGGTGCCCGTCGGTGGCGGGAGCACCAAGGACCTGATCGCGCAGGCGCGGGCGCGGCGGGACGCGTTGTCGTCCGTGGACGCGCTCATGGCCAAGGCCACGGGAACCGCCCACGACGTCGACGGCACCATCGAGTTGACGGTGGACGCGCGGGGCAAGCTGCTCCGGCTGTGGCTCGCGCCGGCGGCGGTGAACTGGGGACCCGAGCGGCTCGGTTCACTCATCGTCGAAGTGGCGCAGGTGGCCATGCAGGAGGCCGCGCAGGCAAGCTACAACATGGTGGCGTTGCAGCTCGGTGAGGACATGACATACCTCATCGAGCGGCTGTCCGGCATGCCCGCCCCCGCCCGCGACCCGGAGGCCGACACGGGCATCACGGTGGAGGAGTTCCAACGGCGCCGGGCGGAACGTCTGCGGGAGACCGAACGGCGTACGGGCGGTGGCACGCAGCCGGGGCGTGACAGCGTGGCCGGCGGTTCGCGAGGCGAAGCCGACGGCCACGGCGGCGATTACGGCGGCGACCACGACGATTACGACGACTACGACCTCGACACGTTCGACCCGGCGACGCTGCGCTCGGACCGCTAGGAGACCCCCTGTGCAACCGGCATTTCGGGGCCTGTATAGTTGGACCCGCAACAACACGGGGCTATGGCGCAGCTGGTAGCGCACCTCACTGGCAGTGAGGGGGTCAGGGGTTCGAGTCCCCTTAGCTCCACAGAGAACCGAAAGTTGTGAACTGCCCCGCTTGATGGCGGGGCAGTTTTGTTTTGTCTTCAGGGCATCGGGTGTCCGGCGTGCTGCAGTCGGCGTCCTGCGCTTTGTCGGGGCGGTGTTCGCGGTCGGAGGTCATGGTCTCGATCGTTCGTCGTCACCGGTCGCCTTGCAGCCGGGTACCGCTGGAGTCCTGGCCGGGTTGTGTTTGACTTTCCGGAAAAGACGTACCCCGGTGACCAGCGATGTGGAGGGTTCGAAGACCCATGGCAAACGGCGAGCTCGACCTCTCGTCCGGGGTTCCGCTGTATCGGCAGATCAAGGACATCCTGCGCACGGAGATCGCGGGGGGAGTCGCCGATCCCCAGAAACCGATGACCGAGGCGCAGTTGCTCGACCGGTTCGACGTGAGCCGGGCCCCCATCCGGCAGGCGCTCAAGGAGCTGGCGAACGAGGGGTACGTCTACCGGAAGCAGGGCAAGGGGACGTTCCCGGTTCCGGGGGCGCGGGTGCATCGACCGGCTGACGTGAGGCCGGGGGCGTTGTACCAGTACCTTTCCGAAAGTGGTTTGCACCCGGCGTCCACGGTGTCCGGTGTCGAACGGGTGGAGCCACCCGCGCGGATCCGGCATCGCCTGGGGATCAAGGCGGACGAGCGGCTCCTGCATTTCACGCGGTTGATCTCGGTGGAGAACGAGCCCCTGGTCGAGGCCGACGTCTATATCCGGGCGCCCGAGGAGTTCAGTCCCACGGCAGCGGAGTTGGAAGAGAAGGGTTCGGCCTTCGAGCTGTTGGAGCAGGGTTTCGGCATCACGCTCGACCGGGCCGAGCACGAGGCCTGGGCGACGGCGGCGAGCGCCGACCACGCTGCGACCTTGGGGGTAGACGAGGGCAGCCCGTTGCTGGTCATCGAGACGATCTTCTTCACGGCGGGTGGCCTGCCCGCGGGGTGGCGTTCCGCCGTGCACAGGGCCGAGGAGTTCAAGTACCGGTTCGTCACGAGTTGGTGAGGCCGGTGTTCGGCTTGAGGGGGCGGCCCGAGAGGCGCTTGACTTTGGCATTACAATATATCAATGTGTAGGATGATCGCATCCACAAGGCAGTGGACTACGGCCCGTCAGGCGGACGTCAGGCTCCCCGGTGCACTGCCCTTCTTCGTTTACCCGGCGTGCCACAATGCGTCGGCATGACGTTGACGAAGGGACGTGCCAATGACGGGCGCGCAAGCTGCTGAGAGCAACACCGTCAACACCGCCCTCGGCCCTGTGCCAGCGGACGACCTGGGAGTCGTCGTCCCGTGAGTTCCCACAGTGCGTGTGCGCCGCCGAGATGGTCGATGTGGCCGTGGGTGAGCAGGATCCAGCGGACGTCTGCGATGTCGCGGTCGAGGGCCTTGAGCGCGGGGGCCATTCCTTCGGCGGGTGACGACGCGATGCCGGTGTCGACGATGGCCGGTTCGGGTGCGTCGATGAAGAAGTTGTAGAGGCCGAAACGTCCCCACGGTGACACCAGGGGATGGATCTCGACGTCGTGCGTCATCGTGTCTTCCCTTCGCCCGGCCCGATTCCGGGTCCTCGGCGACCGCGGCTACACCGTCGATCGTGCCGGCGCCGCCTATGGGCCACACCGACGATACAACATTGATATAATAATATGCCTAAGAGGCGCTGTGGGCACGTCCGCCGGCGATATCCCTGGCGCCCGAACGTTGACAAGGGAGCTGCACACTCATGGCTGATTTCACGACGTGGGACGCCGGTGGGGGGAAGGTCGCCGTGCGCAAGGACCTGCGGGTCCCGATGCGGGACGGGGTCGAACTCGCCGCGGACGTCTACCACGGCATCGAGGACAAGCCGCGGCCCGCGTTGGTGGCCCTGAGTCCCTACGGCAAGGAGCTGCAGGCTCCCGCTCTCACCACGCCTTCCCAGCGCCGCCCCAGCCCGATGTGGGACGGCTGCATCGAGGCGGGCGACATCGCCCGGGTCGTCAAGGAGGACTACGCCCACGTCATCGGCGACCTACGAGGCTCGGGGGACTCGGGCGGCGAGATGATCGGCAACTACAACGCCGGCGGTGTGCCCCTGGGGCAGGACGCGTACGACTTCATCGAGTGGGTCGCCGAACAGCCGTGGTGCGACGGCAACGTCGGCATGATCGGCATCTCCTACTTCGGTTCCATGCAGGTGCTGGCCGCGAGGGACGCGGTGGCGACTCCGGTATCGCGCACACCCTCGTCAAATCCCGCATGCAGGAGGTCTACTCGCCGGAGGAGTTGGCGAAGCTGGTCGAATAGCGGCTCGCCGACCCGGACGTGGCCGCCTGGCCGAACCTGGTGCACGTGCTGAAGTACCCCAAAAACCGCGAGTTCTGGTTCGACATCGTGATGAACCCTCTGGACGGGGAAGTGGTACGAGGAGCGCAACCCCATCACGCTGGCCTCGAACATCGACATCCCGGTCTACCTACAGATCGACCACGGTCGCGGCTGGACCGTGGACGGCACCATCGAACTTTTCAAGGTGTTGAAGGGTCCCAAGAAGCTGGACATCGGACCGTATCCGCCGATGCAGTCGCGCCCCTTCGTCGAGGAGCACGACAAGATGTTCCGGTGGTACGACTACTGGCTCAAGGGCATCGACAACGGTGTGATGGACGAGCCGGAGGTCACCGTCTTCGTGGAGGGTTCTCGCGAGCGGGTGACCGGCAGCCAATGGCCGCCGAAGGACGTGGAGTACCGGTCGTTGTACTTGCGGCCACGCCACAAACTGTCCTTCGAACCCGAGTCGATGGGCGCGGAGCACGCCGCCCCGGACGGCAAGCGGCAACTGGTGACCACCGGCTACCTCAAGGCATCCCACCGAGAGCTCGACGACCGCACCACCGAGGGCAACCCGTACCACCCGCACACCCGTGCGGTGCCGGTCGAACCCGGCAGGATCGAGGAGTACGTGCTGCGCCTGTATCCGTTCGCGAACACGTTCAAGCCCGGACACCGCCTCACCGTGGAGCTGTCCAACAACGAGCCGCTGGCCGACGCGCACAACGCGCTGTTGCCGCCCGACGCCTTCTACCTGCCGGTGGGGCGTCCCGTCACGCACAAGATCTACCGTGACGCCGCCCATCCCTCTCGGCTGGTGTTGCCGTTCACGAAGGCGGTGGGGAAGTAGTCGAACCGGGACACGCGACGGCGAGGCCGCCGAAGCCGGGGCGGAACCGGCGGGGGAAGGACGGGACCTTGCGAGTGGTAGGGCGAGGACTACCACTGAGCTCGTTCACCGTCCGCGAGTTCCGCCCCGGGGCACAGGGGAATGTTTCCTCCTCCATTGAGGACCGATGTCGCCGAGGTCCCCGGCTGTTCGGGCTCGGCCGGTTCGTCGATCCGGCAGTACCGGACGAAGTGCGCGGCGGTTCTGGCCGCACGGACATCCTTACGCCAGTTCGACCAGAACGACCACGCGACCCACAGCAGGAATGCCGCAAGCGGTGCGGGTGCAAGCCATGTCCAGCCGTTCACCGCACATCACGTCGAGGCCTGGAGCGCGCGCACGTCACATTCCGTGCGCTGTCGAACCGGCGCGTTCGTCGGCGACCGAACCGCCGCGGGAATCCGTCGGCCCACCGCTCTCACGTGATTCCGACCTGGGTCGGTGCGTCGGGGTGCCCGTCATCGGTCTCGGTTTCGCGGGCCCGTCGCGTTCCTCGATGTTCGATCTCGATGTCGGCACAAGCGGGATCGCCATGTCCTGCCGTCCAATTCCGTCGCTTGAATTCCGTGGTCGTGGGTGGCACCCGGTGCCGGGGCGAGGGGCCACCGAGCTATACGCGGGCCTGACCGCGTCCGACGTTCCCGTCGGAAAAAGCCGGGGTTGTTTTTTTCCGTGCACCAGGTGCCATGACCTCAAGGAAACCGGATGAAGCCGGGTGTGCGTCACGATGTGTGTGAAACTGCCACACGGAAAGTCACTGGATCGCTATGCTGACCTGGCCTCGCAGCGGAACACTCGGAGAAGAGTGGTTGATATGGCCCGGGAACCCGAACCGATCCTTCGACAGCGTCAGACCCTGGGCGCCCAGCTAGCCGCGTTTCGCCAGGCCGCGGGACTCACCCAAGGGCAACTAGCCAAGGCCGCACTCTGCGACCGCACGACATTGGCCCACATCGAGAAAGGACGCGCCCGCGCCGACGAACGGTTCTGGCGCGCGTGTGACGAGGCGGTCGGCGCGCACGGCGTGTTACTGACCGCGTTCCACGACTTGGTGGCCGCGAAACAAGACCACGAACAGCGAGAACATCAACGACGGCTCGCACATGCCCGGGCCCGCGTGAAGCAGTTGAGCGCGAACGGACACTCCGGCCCCACCTCCGCGGTGTCCACGTCACCGCTGCTCGGCGACGTGGAACCGATCGATCCTCCGGGCGCACCCGTCCGGCTCGACAGCGCCTACGTCGAAACGCTCCACAGTCGTATCCGTGAGCTCGTCGAGCTCGACATCCAGTTCGGGGGCGATCAGTCCTCGGGTGTCGCGCTCCGACTCTTCCGTTCCGTTCACCGAAAACTGGGGACCGCCCAATGCGATCCCCGTGTCGAACGTGACCTGTACGCGACGGCCGGAGAGCTCGGCGAAGTCGCCGGCTGGCTGCTCTACGACGCGGGCCAACACGGCCTCGTGCGTCGGGTCAATCACGAGGCACTGAATCTGTCCCGTTTGGCCGGTGATCGCAGCATGGAACTGTTGACCCTGCAGAACATGTCCATGCACGCCGGCCACCTCGGCCGCCCCATGGAGGCTCTGCGCATCGCACGCATGGTTCTAGAGACCGACAAGCTCTCACCCCGGTTGCAGGCGCTCTTTCGCACCCGCGAGGCCCGCGCGCTGGCATTGGCGGGGGACGAAACCATGGCCAAACGAACCTTTCAGCGAGCCCGCTTTCTGTATTCGGAGGGTGTGCGTGACGATGACCCGGCGTGGGCCTGGTGGATCAACGACCAGGAATTGGCCTGGCACGAAGCCATGATCCACTCCGACTCGGCCGAATGGGACCGTGCCGTCGACGTCCTCCAGACCTCGATCGAGATCACTCCCGGCCGCGAGGTTCGACGGCGTTACAACCATCTCGCTTCCTTGTTCGACGCGCAGATCCACGCGCAGGCCTGGTGCGACGCGGGCCGGACCATCGAACGCATCATGCCGTTCGTCGACGAGGTCGGCTCCACCCGAACCGCGACCACACTGTGGGGCGCACTCGACGAACTCGACACCGCTCACCCCACGTCGCCGCTTCGCGATGCCGCCCACCAGCTTCGAACCGTTCTGGCCGAAGCTGGATACGGCCCGCCGACCGCATGACCAAAAGTCGCCGCCAGCGGCCCCTGTGGTCGTGTGGGACCTCAAGTGTAAATTCCGCCCTTGAGGGCCTTTCGTGCCTCTTCAACGAAATCGGGCAAGAAAGGCTGAAGCTTGTCCAAGAAGGTGCCGGGGGTTTCTGGAGGACTCCGGCGTGCTTTCACAAGTTTTCGTAGGACCTCGACAGTCCTTTCCGGATAAAGGTCAAGCTGGTCCAGAGGAACTCGTCCGGGCTGAGGGCGCGGATGTCGTAGGGTTCCAAGGCCTCGGTGGGGAAGTCCTTGAGGTTCGCGGTCACGAGCACTGAAGCATTGCCGCGTACGGCAGCCGCCAGAACATGGCGGTCCTTCTTGTCGCACTTCATGGCGTCGATCAGGTCCTTGTAGCCTTCGACCTCAGCGTCGAGGAGTGCGGGAAAAGCCACGCTTTGCAGTGTGCACTACTCAAGGTGTCGATGGTGTCGCATAACGTGAGATAAGCGAGCTGGTGTGCTCGCTCACCCCGAAATTCGTCATCTGGTCGATATGAACCCGGTCATTCGATCGGCCGTGCCGTCATGCGCCGACTCGAAAGCCATCTCGTCGAGGGCCGCTTCACGTTCGCGCTGCGTTCGCTCGTCGTATTCGAGCACGTGCCGAAGGTAGACGCGACGGTGGCGGCCGACCTTGAGGGGAGATGCGTGAGCGAATGACCGCGACCAGTCACGCACGCTTTCAGGGCGTGGCCGACGGAGGCTGTTCGGTGAACAGTGCGTGTCACCGCACCCAAGTGTCGCTGTCGGCGAGGAAGGACACGAGCAGTTTCGTGAATTCCGGGTTCCGCACCACGCCGAGGTGGTCGCCGGGCAGGGTCCGCAGCGTCGCGCCCGGGATGGCATCGGCGAGCACTTCGGGCCGCGTCGCCAGCATGTCTTCCTCGCCGGCGAGCACCAGGCAGGGCGCGGTGATGTCGGCCAGCGCGATGGGTTTCCGGTGCAGCGAGCACGCCTGCGCCGCCAGCGCCAACCGGTCCGCGCCGGTCGTCTCGGCGAACATCCGGAAGGCCGCAGCGTTCGGATCGGTGATCGACGACGGGTCGTCGGCGCGCAGAGCCTGGATGACGCTGCTGCCCACGACACGGGTGTCCACTCCGCCGAGCTCGACGACGGCGGCTCCGACACCGCCGACGACCAGCCGACGTATCCGGGATTCCCGCGACGCCACGAGCGCGGATACGATCGCGCCCATCGAGTAGCCGACGAGGTCGTACGACGACTCGCCCAACAGGTCCAAAAGAGCGTGGACGTCGGCGGCCATCTTCTCCTCGCCGTAGAACAGCGGATCATGCGGTTTGCTCGACGCGCCGTGGCCGCGGGCGTCGATCGTGACCACGCGCCGGCCCGCCGAGACGAGCGCGTCGACGACACCCGGCGCGACCCAGTTGGTGTCGCCGTCCGCCGCGAAACCGTGGTGCAGCACCACCGGTGGAAGTTCGGAATCCCGTTCCCACAGCTGGTAGGCGATGTCGAGACCGTCGGGAGTGCGTAAGACCGCCATGTGTGCGTTGCCTTTCCTGTCCTGAAGCCGCCGGGGAAGACTAGCCGCCACGACGGCACCGCCGAATCGGTGATTTCACCCGTTTTCCGTAGCCCTGCGGGCCGGCCGAATCGGGACGAGAATGAAGGGATGCGTTGGAGCGCTCTCGCCCGGACCTCGGCCGCCACCGCCGCGGCAGCCGCCATCGGTAGCGTGGCCGTCGATCCGAACAGCCGTTGGTACCGGCGGCTGTCCAAGCCGCGTTGGCAGCCACCCGCCCCCGCGTTCGGCATCGTGTGGACGGTGCTGTACGCCGACCTGGCGGTGACCTCGGCGACGGCCCTGTCCAGGACCACCACCCGACGCGAACGCGCCGACCATTGGCGCAGGCTCGCCGTGAACCTGGCCCTCAACGCCGGGTGGAACTGGCTGTTCTGGCGCGTGCACAAACCGTGGCCCGCCACCGTCGAAGCGGCCGCCCTCACGGTCAGCTCGGCGGACCTGGTGCGCCGCATCGCGCGGAAACACCGTGGCGCGGGCACGGCTCTAGCCCCGTACGCGGCGTGGTGTGCCTTCGCGACCGTGCTGACGGCCGCGATCGCGCGCCGTAATTGAAATCCGGAGAAGACCTTTCGGGTTCATCGGCCTCCCGGCCGGTGCTCCTTCGAGGTCACTGTGCGGTGTCGTGGTGCTGTAGATAGGCCAATACCGCGAGCACCCGTCGATGCCCCTGCTCGTCCTCCGGAAGATCGAGTTTGGCCAGGATGTTGCCGATGTGTTTGGCGACGGCCGCCTGGCTGATGGAGAGGTCCTTGGCGATGGCCGGGTTGCTACGGCCCTGCGCCATCAGGGCCAGCACTTCCTGTTCGCGCTTACTCAGACGGGACACCGGGGATTCCGTTCGGTGCCGGGACAGCAGCACACGCACGACCTCCGGGTCGATCACGATCGCGCCCGAGGCGATGTTCTCGACGGTCTGCACGAACTCGCGGACGTCACCGACCCGCTCCTTGAGCAGATAGCCGGTGGCCGACTCGCTACCGCTGAGCAGTTCGGACGCGTAGGTCTTCTCCACGACATGACTCAGCACCAAAACGGGCAGGGTCGGGCGTTGCTTCCGTGCGGCGAGAGCGGCCCGGAGCCCTTCGTCGGTGTGCCCGGGCGGCATGCGCACGTCGGTGATCACGATGTCCGGGTCGTGTTCGGTCACCGCGTTCAGCAGGCCGTCGGCGTCGGTGACCGCCGCGACCACCCGGTGTCCGTATCGGCTCAGCAGGTTGACCAGCCCGTCGCGC
>JAJYTH010000024.1 GCA_021793175.1 Actinomycetes bacterium | reverse complement strand
ACTACACACACTAAGCGAACTCGAAAACAATTTGCGCGAGGACGATCCGGGGCTGGATCGCTCACTACGCACCATGATGTCGCCCGAAGACACGACGTCGATCTACTTGACGCTGTCGATTCTCGGCGTGTTCGCCCTCGGTGTCGCGCTGTTGGTCGCGGGATGGACACTCACCGGCCTGGCCGTCACGGTCGGTGGAACCCTCTGGCTGCTCCGTTGGGCGTCTCGGCGATACTACCACCCCGCATGCCACCATCTCGTCCCCGACGACACCGATCAATGCCCGCGCTGCGCCGCCGCCTCTTCCTGAGCACGAAGACTTAAAGACCCGCACACGGCTGGGAGCGAAAAAGAACTCCCCGACGTCTTCGGCGATGACCGTCACACTTCGGCGGCGTCCGCGCCCTTTTTCCGCCCCGGCGCGGACGCGCGGTCCGCACCATCACCTGCCTAACCTGTCCGACCTGCGAAACATGCCCGCGCAGCCACGTGACGGTAGGTTTCCAGACATGACGATCTCGCCCAACTCCGTGCGCATCGAGCGGATTTCGAAAGGCCGCTACCTCGCCCACAACGGCAGCGGCGCCAGCATCCCGATCGGCGGTGACGAGGCGTTCAGTCCGGTCGAGCTCCTCCTCGCCGCGCTCGGCAGTTGCACCGCCGTCGACACCGACATCGCCACCAGCCGCCGAACCGAACCGACGTCGTTCACGGTCACGGTCAGCGGCGACAAGGTCGCGGAGGAGGAGACCGGCAACCGCATGAAGAACCTCACCGTCACCTTCTCCGTGGAATTCCCCGAAGGTCAGCAAGGAGACGAGGCTCGCACTCTACTGCCTCGCACCGTCGCCCTCTCCCACAACAAGCTGTGCACGGTCAGTCGCACCGTCGAACTCGGCACCCCGGTCCGCACGGTCATCGAGTGATCCCGTCTGTCAGCTTCGAGTCCGCCCCACCGGGCTGACATCCGGCAGCCCCTTGCGCGCCACCCGGCGTTTGACGAATTCGTAGGTCACCGAGTGGAGCACGACCAGCGACATGGTCACGAGCAGGCTGTAGAACCCGGTGTCCCCGCTGAAGTCGAACAACAGCGACAGGACCAGTACCGCCAGAAGCGCCAGGCAGCACCAGTCGGTGTACGGCATGCCGGGCATCCGGAAATCGACGGGGGCGATGTCTCCAGAGCGAACCTTCGCGCTGAAGCGCAGATGTGACACGAAGATCGATATCCAGCTGAGGAGGATGCACACCGAGGCCGAACCGAGCGCGAGCGAGAAGATCGACCCCGCGTCGGCGAAGAGGATCAGCACCGCTCCGGCGAGGTAGAGAACCCCGACGAACCACAGAGCCCCGACGGGCACACCCCGGCTCGACATCTGCACCGTCCACTTCGGCGCCGAGCCGTGCGCGGCCAGGTTACGCAGCAATCGCACCGTCGCGTACAACGCGGCGTTCACCCCGGACAGCGAGGCGCTGAGCACGACGACGTTCATGATGCCGCCGAGGTACGGCACGCCCAGGCTCGCCAGCGCGGTGACGAAGGGGGACTCGTCTCCGCTGTAGCGCTCGGTGGGCAACAGCATCGACAGCACGAGCACGGAGCCGATGTAGAACAAGCCCAACCGCACGACGACCCCGCGCACGGCCTTCGGCAGAGCGACCGCGGCGTCCTTCGCCTCTCCCGCCGCGGTCGCGGTGACCTCCACCGCGGAGAAGGAGAACACCACCACCTGCATCACGATGATCGCCGGCAACACTCCGTGCGGGAGGAAACCGCCTTCCCAGAGGTTGGTCACGCCGGCCTCGGACTCCCAACCGAATGGGCCGCCGAAGAACACGACCAGCAACCCGGTGGCCAAGAACAGCACGATGGCGACCACCTTGATGGCGGCCGCGGCACTCTCGATCAGGCCGAACGCCCGCACCGTCAAGACGTTCGACCCGAAGACCAGACACAGCGCCACCAGCGGCGACAGCCATTCCGGCGAGTCCGGGAACCAGTATGCGGTGTAGACGCCGACCGCGGAGATCTCGGCGATCCCGACCAGGACGGCGACGGTGACGTAGAGCCAGCCGGTCAGGTGCGCGAACCGTGGGCCGACGAACTCGCGCGCATAGGAGACGAAGGCCCCGGTGGTCGGCCGGTAGACCGACATCTCGCCGAGTGCCCGCATCAACAAATACACCAGCACGCCGACGACCGCGTAGGAGAGCACGAGTCCAGGGCCGACGGCTCGCAGTTGCTCGCCCAAACCGAGGAAGAGACCGACACCGACGGCTCCTCCGATGGCGATCATCTGCATCTGCAGGCT
Source organism: Actinomycetes bacterium (assembly GCA_021793175.1). GTDB lineage: Bacteria > Actinomycetota > Actinomycetes > Mycobacteriales > Pseudonocardiaceae > Saccharomonospora. The sequence goes on along the minus strand of JAJYTH010000024.1, from coordinate 36,097 downwards.
CGACAGGCTCTGTCGATAGCCGACGTCACCGCGCTCGACGTAGGTGGATGTCGCGGAGTCGATCGGCGAATCACCGTCCCGCGGTCCGGGCTCGCTGCCCACGGACATGGCGCGCTCCTTCCTCGCCCGGTCCCGGGCACAGGTCTGGCCGACTCGGACCGAGAGCGGCCAGTTCGACTCGGCGGCACGAGTTCCTGATCTGACGTACACAGGCTGCCGCCGCGCGAGGATGATACGGAAAGAGCGATCTTGCTTTCGGTGTGGGCTCCTGATCCCAGAGAGCGGGAATCCCGCGCACGAGACTCCGCCCGGCACACGACGTCGATGAAGGCGTGCCACCGCTTCGGTGAGTCCTCGGAACCAAGTCCTCGGAACCGGTGCGCGCACAGCATGGGCGCGCGCCTAGCAGGATGCCGCGCCGCTGTCCACACAGCTGTGACGCCTCAGGCAGTTCACGGGAACAACCTTCTCCACATACCAAGCTTAGGCTAACCTAATCAATCCGAAGCGGCGTCGAGCAGCACGGGAGGACCGAGTGCGGGACAACGGAATCGCGGGCACGACCGCTGTCGTCACCGGGGCCGGACAGGGCATCGGCTTGGCCGTGGCACGAGAACTACGCGCCCAGGGAGCGGTCGTCGCCGCTTTGGACCGGTCCACCGACGGGCTCGCCGCCTACACCGACGACCCGGAGTTCGCTGGGATCACCGTCGATGTCACCGACTCGGGCCGGGTTCATGAAGTCGTGTCACAGGTGGAACGCGAGCTCGGTCCGATCGACATCCTGGTCAACGTCGCCGGTGTTCTGCACACCGGCGACGTGGTGGACTACTCCGACGAGGACTGGGAACACACGTTCGCGGTGAACACCACCGCCGTGTTCACCGTCTCGCGCGCCGTGACTCGCCTGATGATCCCCCGCCGCCGCGGAGTGGTCATCACCGTGTCCTCCAACGCGGCGGGCGTGCCACGGAAGGGGATGGCCGCCTACGCCGCGTCCAAGGCAGCCTCCACCATGTTCACCAAGTGTCTCGGCCTGGAGCTGGCCGAATACGGGATCCGATGCAACGTGGTCGCTCCCGGCTCCACCGACACCCCGATGCAGCGTGGGATGTGGAACGCGGACGGAGCCGACGCGGTGATCCGAGGTGATCTGGGCAACTTCCGGGTGGGTATCCCGCTGGGAAGACTGGCCGACCCCGAGGACATCGCGGCGGCCGTGGTCTTCCTGGCCTCGGACCAGGCCCGACACATCACGATGCAGGACCTCTACGTCGATGGCGGCGCGACACTGCGCGCCTAGTGTCACGAAGTCACCTCCCGGTCGGCTCGCCTCGGCAACCTCCATGCCCACAGGGCTGCGAGCAGGCACAGCCCGAGCACCCACCAGAAACTCCCGGCGAACGCGGAGACGACGTCGACTCCCTCCGCCGACAGTCGGGCCTGCAACACCGCCGCGAGGACGGCGGTGCCCAACGATCCACCAACGTAGTGCATGAGGTTGAGCGCGCTGGAGGCCCGAGCGGTCTGCTCGGGACCCACTCGGCTGTACACGATGTTCATCGTCGGCGCTCCGATCAGCGCCGATCCCATTCCGCGCACGAGTAACGCAAGGACGATGACCCCGTCGCCGAGGTCGGGCAGTTGGGTGAACGGCACGGTGCCCACCGCGATCAGCGCCATGCCTGTGAGTACGAGGGTCCGAGGGGCGAACAGGCCGATGATGCGACTTACCACCAAGGAGCCGGCCGCGGCTCCCACTCCCTGAGGTGCCAACAGGAGCCCGGCTTCCCACGCCGACAGTCCGCGCCCGGTCTGCAGGAACAACGGCAACAGGAACATGGTGCCGAACACCGACGCGGCCACGGCCAATAACGCGACAGCCGCCGCTCCGAACGGAGGTCGCGTGAACAACCGGACGTCGACCAACGCCGGGCGCCGGGAACGCATTCCGTGCACCCCGAAGGCCACCAGCATCCCGGCTCCCACGGCCAGAGCCACGACCGCGAGACCCACACCGCCCTGTTCGTTCCCCCCCAGCTCCGTGAGACCGAACACCAGCACAGCCAGGCCGGGCGGCAGCAGCATCGCACCACGGACGTCGAACGGCGCGGCCCGGTCGGTGGGCGCGACGACGGGCACGTAACGCCACGCGAGCGCCATCGCGATCAGACCGACCGGTACGTTCACGAGGAACAACCACGACCAGTCGGCCACGGACAGGATCGACCCGCCGATCACCGGCCCCAGGACCGGGGACAGCAGGGGCACCACCGATACGACACTGATGATCCGGCCGATCCGGCCCGGCCCGGCCACACGCGCAAGCAGGGCCTGCCCGGTCGGTGGCAACAGCCCACCACCCAGGCCCTGTAGTACACGGAACACCACCAAACTGGTGGCCGACCACGCGAAAGCACAGGCCGCGGAGCCCAACAGGAACACTCCCACGGCCGCCAGCCACGTCCGACGGCCACCGAACCGGTCCGCCAGCCAGCCCGACATCGGCATCACGGCCACGATCGCCAGCAGATACGCCGTCGTCACCCATTGGATATCGGCGACCGAGGCTCCGAACTCAGCGACGAGGGTGTCGATGCCGACCGTGACGATCGTGGCGTCCAACGACGCCATGAAGGTGCCGAGCACCAGGATGAACGCCACCCGCAGCAGCGACGCGTCGATCTTCTCGATGGTGCCGCCGCCCCGCACACCACTGCTCACCACTACTCACCCCGTCGGTTCTCAAACGTCTGGCAGGCCGGATACCGGCACGGTCTCGGCATCGATGTCGAGCCGATCTTCAACACTCAGGTACTCGAGCACCGCGAGTAGCTCATCGGCGAGCGCCGCGACCTCGTCGGCGGTGAAGAATCCGGGACGGTGGCCGAGCACACCACGCCAGCCACCGCCGTCCGGCATGATCGTCACCGTCAGCGGATGGTGTGTCCGCTCCCGGAACCGGGTACCGACGATGGTCAGCCCTGGCGCCGGTTCGCGCAGGGTGGCGGGATCGACCGGATAGTTCTCGAACACCACGAGGCTGTCGAACAGCCGCTCGCGCCCGGTCAGCCGCTCCAATTCGGACAACCGGACGTGATGCCGGTCAGCGGTCGCCTGGTGCCGTGTCTGCAGATCGGTCAGCACGTCGGCCAGGGTTCCGGTGAAGCGCACACGCATCGGCACGGTGTTGGCCAACAGTCCGACGACCTCCTCGATTCCGTCGACCTCGAGGGTTCGCGCGGAAACCATGGCTCCGAAACACACGTCCCGGCGACCGGAGCGCAGAGCAAGGACGGTGGCCCATGCGCCCTGCAGCAGAGTCCCCGGTGTCAGCCCCCGGCGAGCGGCGACGCGGGTCAGCTCGGTGACCAGGCCCTCGTCGACGGTGAACAGGATCGGCTCCGGTTCCTCCGCCGCCGGGTCCTCCACGCGGTCACCGATCACGTAGTCACCTTCGGGGAGCCCGGCCAACTCCGCGTGCCAGGCACGATAGTCCGCCTCGCTGTCCCTGCTCGCCAACCGCTGCAGATAGCGGCTCAGCGGCACCGGTTCGGGTAGACGGTCACCCGTGCCGGAGTCCTGTACCCGCGCGGTGTACCGGGCGAAGAGTTCCGCGAGCATGCGTGGAGCCGACCAACCGTCCGACAACACGTGGTGGCTGGTGAGAACGAACTCCGCCCTTTCGGGTCCACGTCGGATCACGGTCAACCGCACCGCGGGCCCCTCGGCCAGAACGAACGGCTCGGCGAGGTCCTCGGCCAGGATCTCCTCGACCGCCCGCTGCCGCGTTTCGGGGTCGTGGTCGGACACGTCCCGCAGCCTGCAATCCGGGCGCACCCCGGCCCGGATCACCTGGATGTCCTGCCTTGCCTCCGGGAACGCCGCGCCCAGACTCGGGTGGCGTTCCAGCAGGTCGGCACCGGCCGCGAACAACGCGTCGACATCCAGCGGCCCTTCGAGCGAGAACGTCGACTGCACCGTGTACGGGTCGGGCGTGCCCGCTGCCCTGCCCCGCGACTGTCGCAGCATCAGTTCCTGCAACGAGGTCAACGGCCAGACGTCGACGACCGGGTATTCCTTCTCCAACTCGTCGATCGCGGCCTGGTCGAGCTCGACCAGAGGCAGATCCGACGGGGTGAGGCCCGCTCGGGCTCGTACGTCCGGATCGTTGGCCAAAGCGACCAGCGTCCGGTGGAAGTGCTCGGCGAGGTCTCGGATCTCCGATTCGGCGAACAGCGCCGACGGCCAGGTGAACCGCATCCCGAGCACCGTGCCCCGTCCCTCGTCCCGGGCCAGCGCGGACACCATGAGGCTGTGCGGCAGCGGCACGGTCTCCCCGCCCGAGCCGAGAGGGTCCGCGCCCGGAGCCGGATGCCACGGCGCCGCGTCCGTCGGGGCGGCGGGGAACTGCCCCAGGTAGTTCCAGCTGATCTCCGGTTCCGGTGCCGTGGCGAGCGTCGGTTCTCCCGCCGCGACGAGGATGCCGTGACCGAGCCCGTCGCCGTAGGACCGCAACTGTTCCTTGACCGCTTTGATGCCGTCCGCGGACGGACCGTCCGGCAACGTGAGTCGAGCCGGGTACACGGCGGTGAACCAGCCGACGGTCTGGGACAGATCGACCGAACGCCTCCGGTCGGGACTGTGCGGTGGTCGGCCGTGGCTCTCCACCGCGACGAGGAGGTCGGGCTTCCGGTCACGCCAGGCACTGACCGCCGTGACCAGCGCGGTCAGCAGTACGGCGTCCGGGGTGGTGCGGTAGGCCGACGGCAGGGTGGTCAGCAGCGCACGGGTCGTCGCCGGATCCAGCCACCGCTCGTGGTGCACCGCGGTGGCGGCGATGTCGCGGGCCGGATCGAACGGAACCGCGCTGAGTGGTTCCCCGGGATCCGCGACAGTCCTGTTCCACTGTGGAAGTTCCGCGCGACGGTGTCGGGCGGCCTCGCGAAGCGAACGGGCCCAGCCGAGGAAGGACTGTCCGTGCCGGGGCAGAGCGGGCACGCAGATCCGGCCGTCCTCGACGGTCGCGCTCTCGTACGCGCGGTGTATGTCGTCCATCAACAACCGCAGGGACACCCCGTCGACGACCAGGTGATGTGCGACGAGGATCAGCCTGCCGGGTGTCGCCGGACCGGCGTCCAGCCACACCGCACGCACCAGCGGCCCCGCCCACAGGTTCAGTCCGTCCCGAGCGGTACGCAGGCAGGAGTCGGCGAGTTCGCTGATGTCGTCGGTCTCCGACACTCGCACGTGCGTCAGCACCTGCTCGGCGGTGACCGTTCCCGCCGGGGGGATGCGCAGCACCGGCTCACCACCCTCGTCGGGCGTGGCCAGCCGGGCTCGCAATACGTCGTGTCGGTCCAGTACGGCGTCGAACACGGCGTGCCAGACCGACGAATCGCCACCCCGCGGAACGCAGATCTGCATCCACTGACAGAAGTCGTCGGCGGGCACTCCCGCGGCCTTACAACGTCGAAGCAGGTCACGCATGACCGGCGTCAGCGGGGCGTCGCCGACGGCCGGTGCGATCTCCGTGTTATCGGCGTCGTCGAGCCGGACACACCGCGCCGCGATACCGGCGACGGTGCCCCCGTCGAACACGTCCCGGGGGGCCAGGCGCCATCCGTGCCTACGGGATCGGGACACGAGCTGCAGCGACACGATGCTGTCCCCACCGACGTCGAGGAAGCCGTCGTCGAGGTTGATCTCGTCCGTGCCGAGCACCTCACGCACGAGGCCGAGCAACACCGCCTCGGCCGGGGTCACCGGTTCCCGCGCCGGGGTGACAGTGCCACTGCTGGGCGCGGGTAGGGCGGCCTGGTCGAGCTTGCCACTCGGGCTGAGCGGCAGCCGGTCGAGCACCACCAACGCCGAGGGCACCAGGTGGTCGGGCAACTCGGCGCCGAGGTCCTCACGCACACGGTCGGTGTCGAGCTCGACCCCCACCTTCGGGATGACATAGCCCACCAACCGACGTTCGCCGGGCCTGTCTTCGCGTACGACCACGGCGGCCGCGCGGATGTCCGGACGACGGGTCAAGGCGGACTCGATCTCTCCCAGCTCGATCCGGAAACCACGGATCTTCACCTGGCGGTCCGCCCTGCCGAGAAACACCAGTTGCCCGTCGGGTCGCCAATGGACCAGATCACCGGTGCGGTACATCCGCTCCCCCGGCGCGCCGAACGGGTCGGCGACGAACGCCTGCGCCGTCAATCCAGGACGGCCGAGATAGCCGCGCGCCAGTTTCGGTCCCGCGAGGTACAGCTCCCCGGGCACACCGACCCCCACCGGGGACAGTCCCTCGTCCAGCACGTAGGCCCGCACGTTGGGGTCGGGCCGCCCGATCGGCAGCGGGCCGGGGTCGTCGGGGTCGTACCGCCAGGTCACCGAGTTGATCGTGACCTCGGTGGGGCCGTAGGCGTTGAACAGGGCCCGGCGATCACCCCAGCGTCGGGCCAGTTCCGGATCGAGCCGTTCGGCACCGACGACGAAGAACACGTCCTCGCCCACCGTGCAGTCGTCGGGCACGGCGGCCAGAAACGACGGCAGCAGGTTCACTCCCGTCACCCGGTGCTCGGCGACGTAGTCGAACAACTCGTCGCCGGGCACCCGCACCTCCTCCGGAGCGATGACGAGCGTCCCACCGGACAGCAGCGGCACCATCGTCTGCCAGAACGCGACGTCGAAACTGGTCGAGGCGAAGTGCAGGTAGCGGTCCTTCTCGGTGACTCCGACGACCTCTTCCTGGAGGGCGATCAGGTCGGGCAGGCCCCGATGGGTCACCGCGACCCCCTTCGGCCGCCCGGTGGTGCCGGAGGTGTAGATGACGTAGGCCAGGGAGTCCTCGGTGATCCTCGTCCGCGCGTGCGCGGGATCGTGGTCCCACTCCGCCGGGCCGTCCACCCCGTCGGTGGGCGTCTCGTCGCAGCGCACCACCGGGATCGTCTTCGCCGTGGGCAGCTCTCCTCCGAGTTCGGCCCAGGTCCGGCCGGTCGTCACGATCGCGGCCGGAGCCGCGTCGTCCACCATGTATGCCAGGCGTTCGCGGGGGTAGTTCGCGTCCAGCGGCACGTACACCGCACCGGCCTTGAGCACGGCGAACAGGGCCACCACCATCTCGACATCCCGGCCGAGCAGGACCGCGACCGGGTCCTGCGGCCGGACCCCGCCGGCGAGCAAGGCGTGTGCGAGCCGGTTCGCCCACCGGTCGAGTTCGAGGTACGTCAGGCTCCGCTCACGACACACCACTGCTTCGGCATCGGGCTGCCGATCCACCCATGCCGCGAACTCCTCCAGGACGCCTCGACGCGGGTGAGCGGGAACGGCCTCGGTGCCGACTCGCAGCAACCACTGCCGTTCCTCGGCATCGAGCATCGGCAACCGGGCCACGGGACACCATGGGTCGGCGACGATCTCCCTCAGCAGGGTGTGCAACCAGCGGGCGTAGTCGCGTACCGTCGCCTCGTCGAACACCCGCGGCTGGTAGCCGAGGCCGATGACGATTTCGTCCTCGGGGATCACCACGACCGTGAGCGGGTAGTGGGTGGCGTCGACGATGTCCACGCCCGTGAGTTCGAGCCCCGGTGCCAGCGGGGTGCTTCCCCGGCTCGACAGGGGGAAGTTCTCCATCACGAACATCGTGTCGAACAGTTCCCCGACCCCGACGGCCCGTTGGATGTCGGGGAGTCCGATGTGGTGGTGCTCGGTGAGCGCCACCGACTCGGCGTGCACCCGCGCGAGGAGATCTTGCGCGGGTTCGGCCGGGGTGGTTCGGACGCGGACGGGGATCGTATTGCCGAGCTGCCCGATCATCGACTCGATCCCCTCGACCTCGGCGGGCCGGCCCGAGACGGGGGAACCGAAGAGCACGTCCCGCCGTCGGGTGAGCCGGCCGAGAAGCAGACCCCACGCGGTCTGCAGGACCGTGTTCAGGGTGAGCCCGTGTTCCCGGGCGAACTCTCGCAATCGATGGCTGAACTCCGCACCGAGCGGGAGCGACACGCGACCGGGTCGCTCGACGTGGGTGTGCGCGGTGGACGGCGCGAGCCGAGTTCCCTCGTCGACTCCCGCCAACGCCTCCTTCCACGCGGCGAGCCCGGCCTGCCGATCGCGCTCGGACAACCATCGGTAGTACTCGGCGGGCGAAGGCGTCGCGGGAACCGCGGGGCCTCCACCCAGCTCGGCGTAGATCGCCAACAGGGTACGGCCGACGAGGGGCATCGACCACCCGTCCAGCAGCGCGTGGTGGTTGGTGATGACGAGTCGGTGCTCGGCCTCGCCGAGAACGCACATCAGGAAGCGGATCAGCGGTGGCTCGCCGGGATCGAACGGTCGTTCCTGTTCCGTGCGCGCATGCGTGTCGAACGCGCTTTCCCGCTCGTCGGGCGCGAACGCCGTCAGGTCGATCTCACGCCAGTCCAGCTCGACGTCGGCGGGCATCACTTGGACGACCTCGCCCGCCGACGTCGTGGCCAGATACATCCGCAGCGCGGGATGGCGCCGCAGCAGTTCCTCGGCGGCGGCGGCCAGCCTCCGCGGGTCCAGCTCACCCGCCAACGACATGATGGCCTGTACGACGTAGACGTCGGCCTCGTCGTCGCCACGCACGAGGGTGTGGAAGGACAGCCCTGTCTGCAGAGCCGTCGCGGGCAGGACGTCGGCGATGCGGTGGCGGGTTTCCAGTTCGTCGATGGTTTCCTGGTCCAGCGACACCAACGGCAGGTCGGAGGGGGTCAGTCCGCCCCCGTCGGGGCCGATCCGCGCCGCGTGTGCCGCCAGCGCGTCCAACGCCGCCGCCCACGCGTGCTGCAGGTCCTCGACCACGTCGGCGCCCAACACCTCCCGGGCGGCGGTCCATTCCACCGCGACGCGCGAAGCTCCCTCCTCGTGCACGAAGCAGTTGAGTGCCAACACCTGTTCCAATGCCTTGGTGTCGGGATCGAGCACCGAGAACGCGTCCCGTTCCGGAAGCCGCCAGCCCGTGCCGTCCAAAGGAGCGAACCGCCCGAGGTAATTCAGCAGGACCTCGGGAGCGGGGGTGTCCGACAGTTCATCGCGCGTCTCGGGGTCCAGGTACCGGAGTACGCCGTAACCGATGCCGCCGTCGGGAACGGCGCGTTTGGCCTCCTTGGCCGCGCGCAGCAGTCGTCCCGCCGCTTCGCCACCCGCCAGCGCGTCGAGCAGGTCGGCTTCCTCCCCCACCGCGCCGACGGGAACGCGCACCGGGTATTCGCTGGTGAACCAGCCGATCGTGCGGGACAGGTCGATGCCGGGTTCGAGCTGTTCGCGACCGTGGCCTTCCATCGTGATCGTCACGGCCTCGCCGGTCGGTGTGTTCCGGTCCCGGCGCCACGAACGCAGCGCCAGCACCAGCGCGGCCAGCAGCACCTCGTCGACGTTCATGCGGTACGCCATGGGCAGGGTGTCCAACACCGCTTTGCTGACCATGGCCGTGGCGATCGTGGTGGACCGCTCGGCCGTCGCGGCGGTGTCCCGAGCCGGATCCAACGCCCGACAGCTCAAAGGACGGTGGTCGGGGTCGAGAGCCTGCCGCCAGAAATCCAACTCGGGTCGCCGGGCTCCTGTCGTGCCCTGTTCGTCCAGCAGTAGCGCGTACCGCCGCCACGATGTCCCTGCGGGACCGAGTTCGACGGGACGGCCGTGGCCCGCGGCCTCGCATGCCGCTTGCAGGTCCGGCAACAGCACCCGCCAGGACACACCGTCGACGACGAGGTGATGTGCGACCACGACGAGCCGATCCGGCGCGTCGGGTCTGGTGCGCAGCAGCGCGATCCGCAGGAGGTCACCGGCGAGCGGGTCCAGGGTCGCGGCCAGGTTCTGCGCCAACGTGGCTACTTGGCCCTCCACGTCGTCGTCGGTGGCGTGCGTCTCGCTGACCAACGCGGTCGCCGATACCGCTCCGGACTCCCGCACCACCGGTTCGACCGAGCCGTCCGGGGCCTTCGTGAGGATCAGCCTCAGCGCATCGTGCCGTTCCAGAACACTGTGGACTCCGGACACCAACTGGGTGAGGGCGAGGTCGGGTTCCACGGACACCGCGGTCCATTGCACGTAACCGGCGATGTCCCGCACGTTCGGGTTGGGGTCGAGCAGGCCTCGCACGATCGGCGTCGCGGGGACCGGACCGGTCGGTTCGTCCGCCGGTGTGAGCGCATCCCGCCCTGTCTCGGTGAGGGCTGTGGCGAGCGAGGCGAAGCTGCGCCGTGCGAGCAGGTCCCGTGGCCGGAGTTCGAATCCCCTGCTCCGTAGCCGGCTGCTCACACCGATGGCGGTGATGCTGTCGCCGCCAAGGGAGAAGAAGTCGTCGTCGACACCGACCTCGTCCAGCCCGAACACCTCGGCGACGGCGCCGCAGAGCTGCCGTTCCCGCTCGGTGGTCGCGGGCCTGCCCCCGCCCGCCGGACGTGGTGCGGGAAGCGCGGCGCGGTCGAGTTTGCCGTTGACCGTGAGTGGCAGCTCGTCCAGGATCACCACGGCGGCGGGCACCAGGTGGTCGGGTACCCGCTCGGCGAGCGTGGTCCGGATCGACTCCGGAGTCGGTGTCGGGGCCCCTGCCGCGGGAACGACGTAGCCGACCAACCGGGTCAGTTCCCCTTCGTCGCGGACGACGGCGGCGGCCGCGCTCACATCCTCCAACGCGCCTAACGCCGCCTCGACCTCGCCGAGTTCCACCCTGTGGCCACGGATCTTGACCTGGCCGTCGCTACGGCCGAGATATTCGAGCCCCCGCCCCGGCACCCAGCGCGCCAAGTCCCCGGTGCGATACATCCGTTGCCCGCCGCCCGCGAACGGGTCGGCGACGAACGCCTGCGCCGTCGCCGCCGACTGGTTCACATACCCCCGCGCCAGCTGGGGGCCGGCCAGATACAGTTCGCCCACGGTCCCGTGGGGTACGGGTTGCAACGCGTTGTCCAGCAGGTAGACGCGGGTACCGGCCAGAGGCAGGCCGATCGTGGGTTCTCCGTCGTCGACCCGCGCGGTAGCACTGTCCACTGTGGCTTCCGTGGGGCCGTACATGTTGCGGGCGAGCACACCGGAGTCGGCGATCCGTCGCCACAATGCCCGCGGTAGCGCCTCACCACCCAGGATCAGCAGTGTGGGGCGGTGCCCCGTGTCGAGCAGTCCCGCGTCGAGCAGCGGAGCCGCCATCGACGGCGTGGTGTCCACGACGTCGATGGCATCGGTGGCGCAGGCGGACAGGAACGCCTGGGCGTCCCGGAACACCTCAACGTCGTAGATGTGGAGCTCGTGGCCGCACAGCAACCAGATCACCTGGTCGATCGCGGAGTCGAAGGCGAACGAGTACGTGTGCGCCACTCGCAAGGGCCTTCCGGCGGCGCGTTCGGCCTCCGCCACGATCGTCGCCCGATGATGGTGCAGCAACGCGGCCAGCCCACCGGAACGTACCAGGACGCCCTTCGGGCGACCGGTCGAACCCGAGGTGTAGAGGATGTAGGCGAGATGCTCGGCCCGGCGGGGAGCGGCCAGTTCCTCGGAGGTCAGTGGCCCGGCCGGTAGCTCCGCCAATTCGGTGAGTGTGTCGGACGCATCGAGTGGAAGCCGGGGCACGCTACCTCCCGGTTGAGGGCCCGTCTCGTGGGTCAACACCAGGCAGGCCCCGGCATCCTCAACGAGCTCGCGCAGCCGTTCCGGCGGATGCTCGGTGTCCAACGGTAGGAACGCCGCTCCCGCGTCCAGCACGGCGAGCAACGCGACGACGATGTCAAAGGAGCGGGGCAGGGCCAACGCGACGACGTCCTCCGGGCCGATCCCCCGTGCTCGAAGGGCGCGGGCGAGCCGGTGCACCCGTGCCGCGAGTTCACCGAACGAAAGGCTCCGCCCGGCATGGACCAACGCCGTTTCGTCCGGGTGACGCGCCGCGAGCTCGTTCACCACGTCCGGCACGGTCTTCGGCCGTCCGGGCACCGCGGAGATCCCCCATTCGTCGAGCAACCTTCGCCGACGTTCGGACGCGACCAATTCCACCTGTCCCACCTTGGGCTCGTCGGGAGAGGTCAGCGTCGTGAGCATGGTGCGCAGCACCGACAGCTTGTGATCGACGGCTTCCTGGTCATGGGTGCGCGCGTCGACCTCGAAGCCGAGCAACAGTCCACCGTCCTGGGTCGGCAGCACACTCAACCCCATGTCCTCGGGAGGTCCACCCGCGACGTTGCGCAGCACACCAACCGAGCCGGCGAAGTCCAGCGACAGGTCGAACGCCTTGAGGTTGACCCCGGATCCGTGCAGCAGCGCGCCCGCGCCGGGCACGGCCAGGTCCTGCGGCAGATTCTCGCCGCGATAACGCTGATGGGTGCGCATCTCGCGCATGGCCTTGGCGATCCGCCTGCCCACGTCGCCGAGTCGGTCATCGCCCCGCACGATCACCCGCAACGGCAGCACGTTGACCGCCATCGAGGGGGTACGTAGCTCGGCCGAGTTGGTCCGGCACATCAGCGGTAGGGCGAAGACCACGTCCGTCCGCCCCTGCAGACGATGCAGGAATGCGGCATAGCAGGCGATGAGTGCCTCTCCCCAGCTGAGCTTCTCGCGCTTGGCGGCGGCCTGGAGTCGCGCGGTGTCCTCGGCCGAGACGACGGCTCGTGCGGTGAGTGTGTCCTTCGGCGGGCCGTCCGCCGAGTCGGCCCAGCCGGTGAGTTCGGGAAGGGGTGTGAGCCGATCCCGCCAGTACGCACGGTCGCGTTCGAACTGTTCACTGGCGAGGTAGTCCTGATCCGACCGGACCACGTCCGCGAACCGGCCGAACGGCGAAGCGGCCACCTCGGTGCCCTCCACCGAAGCGGTGTAGTGGGCGGCGGTCCGACGCGCCAGCATCGCCGCGCTGTAACCGTCGAAGATCAGATGATGGCCGAGCTGGGTGTACCAGACCTCGGTGTCGGACAGGCGAATGATGGTCTGCGTGTACAGCCTGCGGTCGACCATGCCTCGGCAGGCTTCCGCGGTGCGGAGGCGCTCCCGGTCCACGAGTTCATTCGCTGCCGCGACCGGGTCGGCCTCCGCACTGACGTCGACGATCTCGGGCAACGGTGTGGGTTCGTCACTGATCACCTGGCGCGGACCGGAAGGCGTGTCGAAGACGCGCAGTCGCATCGTCTCCGCCTCGTCGACCGTGGCTCGCATGGCCTCGGCGAGCAGCCGCGTGTCCACGGGGCGGTTCCCGGAGATCTCGACCACGTCACCGACCAGGTAGTAGCGGGAGTCCGGTTCCAGCTGTTGGGCGTTCCAGATACCCAGCTGGGCACTGGTCAGCTCCAAGACCGTGTCAGCCGAGGTCGACGTCGTGTGGGAGTGGCTGTGGACAGTGCTCAACTCTCGCTCCTGAACTCGCGGAGACCTGAAGCAATTTAGCTGAGGCTAACCTAACTTCAATAGGGTCACAAGGACGACAAGCCCACAGTGAGATCAAATCGTCGGCACGACCATGGGAGTGCCGGTCACCGGATCGGGCACCACGACACTCGGCAGATCGAACACTTCCTTGAGCAGTGAGCTGTCGACGATGTCGGCGGCCGCCCCCTCCGCCACGATCCGCCCCTCCTTCACCGCGACGAGATGGTCGGCGAATCGGCAGGCCTGGTTGATGTCGTGCAGCACCGCGATGACGGTGCGCCCCTCATCCCGCAACCGGGCGAACAGTGCGAGGAGGCGATACTGGTGCGTGATATCCAAAAAGGACGTCGGTTCGTCGAGAAGCAGATACGGTGTTCGTTGGGCGAGCACCATGGCCACCCACGCTCGTTGCCGTTGCCCTCCGGACAATTCCTGCACCGGCCGGTCAGCCAGGTCGGTGATGCCCGCGGTGTCCATCGCCTCGGCGACCGCCTGTTCGTCCTCCTCCGACCACATCGACAACAGCGACTGGTGCGGAAAACGTCCCCGCCCCACGAGCTGACGAACCCTGATCCCCTCCGGAGCCATCGGCTCCTGCGGCAGAAACGCCAACGAACGGGCCAACACCTTCGACGAATAGGAGTGGACCTCCTTCTCGTCGAACGTCACGGACCCGACCGCGGGTTGCAGCAACCGGACGAACGCGCGCAACAACGTCGACTTCCCACAGGCGTTCGGCCCCACGATGGCGGTGAAGGCCCCATCCGGAATGTCCAAACTCAGCCGCGTCGACACCACCCGATCGCCGTAGCGCAACGTGAGTTCCTGTGCTCGCAAGCGTGCGGTCACGCTCGCTTCACCTCCTGAGTCAGCAACCAGATGAGATAGCACCCACCGATGGCGGTACTCACCACTCCCACCGGCAGCGAGACGGGCGCCAACAACATCTGGGCGACCAGATCCGCGGCCTGCAACAACACCGCCCCGGTCAGCGCGGCCGGAACGAGCGGAATCCCCGGAGCCTTCGCCAGTCGACGTCCGATCTGCGGCGCGGCCAAAGCGATGAAAGCGATCGGCCCGGCCACGGCCGTCACCGTGGCCGTACAACCGACGCCCACCACCACCAGCAACATCCGTAATCGATCGAGGCGCACCCCCGTGGTCACCGCGACGGCATCCCCCAACGCGGCCTGGTGCATGGCGTGGTTCTGAGAGGCCATGAGCGCCAACAACACGGCGATGACCGTGAACGGGACCGCCAGATCCTCCCAGCCGACCCCGTTCAGCGATCCCGAACTCCATCCCACGGCGGCGATCGCGACCTCCAGTTCCGCGCGGAGCACGATCCACGAGTTCAGCGCGGTCACCATCGCGTTCACGGCGATACCGATCACGACAAGCCGCAGTCCGGACAGTCCACCGGCGCTCGACAACACGTAGATGATCAATGCCACCAGCAGTCCGCCCGCCACCGAGCTCACGGCCAGTTGAGCCGCCGTGCCCGACAACACGACCAGCGCGAACAAGGCACCGGTGTAGGCACCCGCATCGAGCCCGATCACGTCGGGACTTCCCATGGGGTTTCGGGTGAGGTTCTGGAAGATGGCCCCGGCCACCCCCAGTGCCGCACCGAAGACCATCCCGGCGAGTACCCGCGGCAATCGCCACTCACGGATCACGAACGCGGAGTCACCGGATCCGAGCAACGCGGCGAACACGTCCGCCGGGCTGGACCACACCATCCCGAAACACAGCCCGAGCAGGGCCAAACCGGCCATCATCGCGACCAGAGTCGAAGCCACCACGAGGGTTCGGCGTTCAACCCGGACGGACCTGCCCCCACCACGCCATACGACGGCGCTCACCGCATACTCCCGGCCACCACGGTTGTCATAGCGAACCCGCCCCGTACCGCCGGACCACCCAGATCAGCATCGGGCCGCCGACGAACGCGGTCACGATCGCGACCGGCACCTCACCGGTCGGCAACAGGACACGAGCGATCGTGTCCGACACCAACAGCAGAATCGGACCGGCGACCATCGAATAGGCCACCAGCCAGGGTACTGATCCCGTGACCATGCGGCGCAACAAGTGCGGCACGATCAATCCCACGAACAAGATCGGACCGGCGACCGCGGTCGCCGCCCCGGCCAGCACAGTGATCAGCACCAGTGTGGTGGTGCGGACCTGTTTCACGTTCGCGCCCAACGTATGCGCCACGTTGTCCCCGAGTGCGACCACGTTGAGCGCGTAACTCACCACCAGGGCGCCGAGCAGAGCGAGTCCGATCGCCACCATCGGCACCAGCAAGGGAGCCTGCTCACGACCGGCCAGCGAACCGACCGACCAGTACCGATACTGGTCGAAGACGTCCGGCAGCATCAGCCGCATCCCCAACGCGACGCCCGACAGCACCGCGCTCACCGCGACACCGGCCAGTACCAGGCGCAACGGCGAGCTCCGCCCCACCGAGTACACGAGCACGGTCGTCAGCACGGCACCGACCACGGCGACGCCGAGCTCCGCTATCGCCGAGACGGCCACGCCCAACCCCGAACCCACGGTCAACGCGAAACCGGCCCCTGCGGTGACACCCAGGATGCCGGGTTCGGCGAGCGGATTCCGTGACAGGGTCTGGATCAGTGCACCCGCCACCGCCAGAGCGGCACCGACACCCATGCCGAGCAACGCGCGCGGAACCCGGACCTCCCGGACGATCAGGTGATCGTCGGTCCCCTGGAAATCCACCAGCGCGCGCACGACTTCCGCGGGCGCGATCGGGTGGGCGCCGACGCCGATACTCACGACGGCCACCACCCCCAGCACGACCAACCCCACGGCCAGGGCCACGGCGCGCCTGAGCGCCACGGCCCCGGTCACGGGGTCTCGCTGCGTGATCGTCACTGTTCCAGCAGCGGCGCGAAACTCTCGTCCAGCGCCTCCAGAGCCTTCAAGGCTTGGCCGTAGGTCGCGGCGTCCGTGTAACGGATGGGGTAGGTCTGTCCCGCCTCGACCGCCGGCAGGTTCTTCCACAGATCACTGTTCAGCACGTACTCGACGGGCTCCGGAACCGATCCGTCGGCTTCCACCGTGTAGGTGATGGCATCGGCCTCGGCGAACAGAGTCGGTAGTTCCTCGATGGAGGGATACTCGCTCACATCCCGGGAGCCACCGCCCTTCTCCTTGACCTCACCGTAGTAGTCCGCGCCGATGTCGTTGGCGACGTTGGTGCCCCACGAGCCGTTAAACTCGCGCTGGAAGTTGCCCTTACCGACTTCGCCGTACGCACCGACGTGGGCGAGCCGGAGATCCGGAAGAACGTCCTGGTACTTCTCCTTGAGTTCGGCGGCCTTCTCCTCGTACCGGGTCTTGGCCTCGTTGAAACCTTCGAGCGCCCCCGCCGCGTCGGCCTGTTTCTGGGAGAGCTCCCGCCATGCCGAGGGAACAGTCGGTCCTATCGCGACCACCGGGGCGATCTGCTCCAGCCGGTCCATGTCGATGTCCTTCAGGACGGGGGCCGGCACCCCGACGACGATCAAGTCGGGCTGCACGTTGGCGATAGCCTCGTAGTTGGTCTCGGCCGCCAGTTCACCGGCCACCTTCGGCAGCTCCTCGTAGATGGCCAGGTCCTCGGGGTCCATCATCGGCTCGCCACGTTGCCAGCTGGAGATCCCCACCAGCGGCGCATCCGCCTCGATCAGGGCCGGGACGGCGTAACCGGTGGCGACCACACGTTGTGGGTCAGCGGGGATGGTGATCTCACCGTTGTCGGCCTGGAACACTCGGGTCTCACCCTGTGCCGACGCTTCGTCGCCGCTCGACGCGCACGCGGTGGTGGTCGCGACGAGCGCGCACATAGCCGCCGCGATCAAGCCTTTCGTCAGGCGAAATGAACTGTAGGAAGGCATCCGTGTTCCTCACAATGCTGGCGGTCGCCCGAGCACACCCGGACGCTCAGGTTAGGCTTACCTTACTGAGATCGGGTGGCGGGCGACAGCACTCCTGATGTGACGCGCAGCACGAAAGAGCTCATCACTCAGTGCCTGTCGTGATCATGATCGTCGAAGTCCGCGATCCCACGCTTCCAGTACCCCGTGATGTCGTAGTCGCACCTGTCAAGCCGCAACTCGTTCCGAACCCACCGACGCAACGGCTTGAGCACCCCCGCCTCACCGGCGATCCAGACGAAGACCCGCTCGTTCTCCGGCCAGGAAAGCGAACGCACCGCGTGTTCGAGGACATCGCTCGTCCCCGGTGGACAGTCACCACGGTGCAACCACCGCACTTCGATGTCCTCGGGCGCGGACAACGGGATCTGCTCGGAGGCATCGGCCACCTCGATGAAGGCCCAGCCGGCCGCCGTTCGGGGCAGGACCTCGAGCCAACGCGCGATAGCGGGAAGCGCGGTGATGTCTCCGGCGAGCAGGTACCGGTCGTAGTTGTCGGGCACGATGAGACCACCGGGTGGCCCCGCCACATGCACGATCTCACCGGGTTCGACGGTTCGCGCCCATTCCGACGCCAGCCCACCGTCGTGGATCACGAAGTCGAGGTCGATCTCGTTGGCGACCGGGTCGTAGCCGCGCACGGTGTATTCCCGTGTCGTCGGAGACGGACGGGGCCACCGCAACATCTGCCCGTTCGGTTCGGGCAGACGCAGAGTCCCATCGGCGTCGGGAAAAATCAGTTTGACGTGTTCGTCAGGACTGTGTGCCTCGAATCCGGCCAGATCGGGTCCGCCCAGAGTCACCCGAACCAGTCCCGCGCTGAGCCTGTGTGTACGGACCACCTCCGCCTTGCGGATGTGGATCGGGTAAGGCACCTTCTCGGAGCTCGTGCCGGCCTTGACCTCCGCGATGCGAGCCAGGTGGCGATGCCTGTGGTCCACACGAGTCATGAGTCCTCCCCCGCTGTGTTCCTCGCCGATGTCGTGGCCTCGCCCGCTCCGGTGAGCACGGCGATCCAGTGAGAGAGTTCCGCACGCTCGGCCAGGTCGGGGAACTCCACCTGAGAAGCCCCGGCGGAGCGCCACCGCTCGACCAGCATCATCATGCGGACCGAGTCGATACCGAGGTCGAAGAGGTTGTCGTCCGGTGCGATGTCCGCCGGGTCGCACCCCACCAGCTCCGCGACGTCCGCGCGGATCCGCTCGGGGGACAACACGGTCTCGGGATTGCTCATCGAATCACTCCTGTGTGGATCGGCTCCGACAACGCGGACAACGCGTCGGCTGTGGTGACGACGACTCCGCAGCGCTGCGCCACGTACGCGCAGGCCTGGTCGTGGTGCTCTCGGGAGAAGTCGGCGACCGCATCGGACACCAGGAACGGCCGGATGTCCAGCATGAAGGCCTCCACCGCGGTCGCCTGACAACCGATGTGGGCGTACACACCGGTGATCACCAATTGGTCGCGGCCCTGCGCGGCGAGCTGTTCGGCGAACGTGCTGCGTTGGAACGCGCTGTAGCGCCACTTGACCAACATCGTGTCACCCGGTTCGGGGGCCAGCCCCGGGACGATGTCGGCCGCCTCCGGATCGGTGTCGATGACCGCGCCGATGCCGTCGCCCCAGAACTCGGTCAGCAGTCCGCGCTCGTCGGGAGCCTGACGGCCGGGCTGGGCCGTGTAGAACACCGGGGCCCCACGGTCCCGGAAGGCCGTGGCCAGGTCGGCGATGTTGCCGACCACCTCGGGAATCGGATCCCCCTGGTATGACGCGAGGAAATAACGCTGCATGTCGTGGACGAGCAGCGCGGCCCGATCCGGATCGAGCCGCCAGTCCACTCGCTCCGCCGGGCGCTCGGCCGCCGTGGGTAGCGAATAGGGCTGGATCTTGGGTAAGGACATGTCTATCCCCCGTTCTTGGCGAGCGCCGCGAGCGCCGCTCGGAGTTCACGTTTGCTCGTCTTGCCGACCCCGGTCACCGGGAACGACTCGACCACCACGACCAGGTCCGGCACCTTGAACGCGGCGACTCCGCGTTCTCGGACGAAGCGGCGCAGTTCCGCCCCGCTCGGTTCGGACCCGTCGGTGGGAACGACGTAGGCACAGGTCCGCTCCCCCAGGTACTCGTCCGGCACCGCGACGACCGCGGCGTCGAGCACTCCGGGATGAGCCATCAGATGGTTCTCGACCTCCTCGGCCGCCACCTTCTCGCCGCCTCGGTTGATCTGTTCCTTGGCCCGACCCACGACCTCCAGGTGGCCGGACGGATGCCGCCGCACGAGGTCTCCGGTCCGGTAGAAGCCGTCGGGCGTGAACGCCGTGGCGTTGTGCTCGGCAGCACGGTAGTAACCACGGATGGTGTACGGGCCGCGTGTCAGCAAAGCGCCCACCTCCCCCGGCTCCACCTCGTCGTCGGAGGACGCCGCGGGGTTGTCCGGGTCGACGATCCGGATCTCGTCGTCGAGGGAGATCGGCCGACCCTGGGTGCCGAGCACGATCTCCTCGGGGTCGTCGAGCCGCGTGTAGCAGACCAGGCCCTCGGCCATGCCGAAGACCTGTTGGAGTCGGCAACCCAACGCGGGGCCGATCCGCTCGGCGAGTTCGCGACTGCACTTCGCCCCGCCGACGAGAATGACCTGCAGGCTGGACAGGTCGCGGTCGGTGTGCGCGGCGGCCTGCGCCCACGCCGCCGCCAGCGGTGGTACGACGCCGGTGATCGTGACCTTCTCCGACTCGATCAGCCGGAACGCGGTACCCGCGTCCGGGCTCGGCGCCATGACGGTGGTCGCTCCCGCGTGCAGGGCCCCCAGCACCCCGGGCGAGCTGAGCGGGAAGTTGTGTGCCGCGGGCAGAGCGGCCAGATACACGCTGTCCGGGCGCAACGCACAGATCCGGGCGCTTTCCCGCACGCTGTACAGGTAGTCGTCGTGCGTGCGTGGGATCAGCTTCGGCATCCCGGTGCTGCCGCCCGACAGTTGCAAAAACGCCACGCCCTCGGGGTCGGGGTCGGGCAGCTCCCTCGGAGTGGTCGCGGCGAGGTCGGCGAATTCCGACGAACCGACCACGAGGACGTGTCGCACCGAGTCCACTTCGGCTGCGACGGCCCTGGCCATCGCGGCGTGGTCGTGCCGGCTGTGGTGGTCGACGGTGATGATCGCCGCCGCCTCGCTCTGTGTGGCGAAGTGCCGCAGTTCGCTGTGTCTGTGCGCGGGCAGGGTGAACACCGGCCAGGCACCGGCACGCCACACGCCGAAGATCACCGACACGAACTCCGGTATGTTCGGCAATTGCACGATCACCCGATCGCCCGCCCTGATTCCCAGGTCGACCAGTCCTGTGGCGATCCGGTGCGCGACGTCGTCGAGCGCGGCGTAGCTCAGCCGCGACACCGTTCCGTCCCGTTCCCCCACCACCGCCGTGCGCTCGGCGTAGGCGGAGGCCAGCGACGTCAGCAGCGCACCGAACGTCTGTCCCCTCCAGTATCCGGCCGCGCGATAGTGGGCGGCCACCTCCGGCGGCCAGGCGGTGTGGTCCGGTCCGAGATCCCGCGTCTTGCTCACGCGATGTCCTCCAGCCCCAGCGCACGCAACAGAGTGCGCAACTTCGCGCTCGTCTCGGTGAGTTCCGCGGCGGGATCGGAGCCCTCGACGATCCCGGCGCCCGCGGAGAGCCACATCGTCCGGTCACACACCTCGGCACTGCGGATCGTGACGACCCACTCGCCGTCACCGCCTCGGTCGGCCCAGCCGACGAGACCGGAGTAGTAGCCACGGTTCTCCGGTTCCAGCTCCCGGATCACCTCTCGCGCCAGATCGGTGGGAGTGCCGCACACCGCCGGCGTGGGGTGCAGTGCTTCGGCCAGCGCCAACGACGAGAACGTGGGGTCGGCGGGGTCGGCGACACGTCCGGTGATCCGCGTCGAGAGGTGCCACATCGTGGCGGTGCCGATCACCTCGGGCTCATCGGGCACGGTCAGATCGGTGCAGAAACGCCCCAGGACGTCGGCGACCTGGTCGGCGACGTAAGCGTGTTCGGCGCGGTCCTTGGCCGAGGCACGCAACGTGGCTATGCGCCGCCGGTTCTCCGCCTCGTCCGCGACACGCGGCAACGACCCGGCGAGCGGGTTGGCCACCACCGTGTTCCCGCGTCGCGCGACGAGCAGTTCCGGACTCGCTCCGATCAAGGAACGCGGCGCCAGGTCCCCCGGGGCGGTGACGTCGGCCGCGAAGACATGCGCGTCCGGGTTCAGCGCCACCAGACGAGAGAGCAGTGAAGGCACCGAGATGGGGGCGTCCGCGGTCAATTCCAGGCCGCGGGCGAGGACCACCTTCCGCAGTCCGCCTTCGTCGATCCGGGCAAGCGCCCGGCGAACCATGTCGAGGTAGAGATCCGGTTCGGGTCTGGAAGTGACCGACCATCTCGCAGAACGCGGCTCCGCCGCGCCCCGGTCACTCACCGCTTTGTTCGTCCCCGCCGCGCGCCGTACGACGGCGGGGACGACGAGACTCACGTCGTCGTCCGGGCGGAATCCGATCGCGCCCACCACCACCGGGTCGGACACACCCGCCGCCGCGGCGGCGTCCAAGGCCTCGGCCGCTGCCTGCGCTCTCGAACCGGCCTGACCTCCCACCAGCGCGTGCGCCCCGTCGGCCAGCAACGAACCGCGTGCCGACGAGTAGTAGAACGACCCGGGCAAGTAGGCGCCCAGGAGGTCTTCCGCTCGATACACGGGCCGAGGACGAGCCAGGACAGATGGCGACACGGGGATCTCCCTTCCGCGGAAAATGTCGAGATGTCCATACCTCGACACGAACGGCGAGCATCGACTTGACGACTGGTTCAGACCGGTACACGTGGTTGTCAAGACGAGCTCGTCAGGGGTAGACCCTGACCGGAGTTGGACACGGCGAGCACCGCATGTCGCGCAGTACGCAGCGCGCGGCACCGCCATGGCAACCGTTCCGGCCGTCATGTCCACCCCCGACCTATCAGCTCAGGTTAGGCTAACCTAAACCGATCTTCAGGGAAAGTCGTCCGTTCGGATGCGGGACGAATCACAACGGAGTCACAGGTCGGAAAACACCTCGAACAGGCGTCACCCGAGAAAGAGGCTCCGACGGGATCCGGTGTGGACTCCGCCGGGGTCCGCACAGGACACAACGAAGAACACAGCGCGGAACACAGTGCGGAACACAGCACGAGCATCGGGCCGGCCGTTCGACGACCACCGACCACCGGCGAGACCGCGGGAACCCCCGTAACGGTGTCGACACACCGCCCCGAAACACTCAAGGCCGACGAAACGGCCGAACTCCGCCGTCGGCGGCAACCGCGGCAACCGTGACAGCTTGGCGGCGCGACAGCGGCAACGCAGCGCCCGGTGGCCACCGCCCATGGGTCGGATACGTCCGGAAGACTCCCGGAGCCCGTTGCCACGCGGTTGCCGGTTGCCGGTTGCCACAGCACCTGCCCCGACGAACACGGCGAGGCCGCCTTCCGACTCGCGACCTCTCCTCAAATGCCCCCCGTTCGGGTAGCGTGTGCGCATGGTGGACCTTGCCAACGCCGCACTGGATGAACCACAAAAGTTGCCATTCCGTCGGCATGTCGTTCCACTACGTGATCTGCTCGGTCTCCGCTGCCTCGAACGAGCCGTACCTCTCGCTGGTGAGGCCGGCCTCGACCGCGCCGTGTCCGCGGTCAACGTGATGGAGGTTCCCGATGTCCTGGACTGGGTGAAACCGCGGGAACTACTGGTGACCAGCGGATATCCACTCGCAGTCGGGGACGAGGACCCGGCCGCGATGCTCACCAGACTGGTACCCGAATTCCACCATCGCCGGCTCGCCGGGATCGGCATCAAACTGGGTCGATACCTCGACACTGTTCCCGAACAGGCCCTGGAACTGGCCGACGAACTCGATTTCCCGGTGTTGGGACTCCCACCGGACCTGGCCTTCGACGACCTCATCGAGCAGGCCTTCGTGCAGCTCGGCCACCGTCACGCCGATGCGCTCTCCCGCGCCGACACCCTGCACACCAGCCTCTCCCGGCTGATCCTCAACGGTGCGAACCTGGATCAGATCAGCGCCGAAGTGGCACGGGTCCTCGGAGTCGGCATCATGGTCACCTCGCCCGACGGGCGGGAATGGGGAGGTGCGCTGGACGGCGACCTGCGTGTCCGACTGGTGGAAAGCGGCCTGATCGACGACTCGGGCCGATTCCGGGTGGAGCGACTCAACCTCGGTCCACGCCCGTTGGAGAACGGGGAGGCGAGAGTACTGCCCGTCCCCGCCGGCGGAAACGACCTGGCTCGACTGGTCTGCGTCAGCCCCCGGCGCGCTCTCGGATTCGACGACGTGCAGGCCCTGGAACGCACGGCCATCGTCGTCGCGTTGCTGCTCACCCGCCAACAGGCCGTGGCCGTGGTGGAGAACAAGTACCGCGGGGACTTCCTGCGCGACGTGTTCCTCGACCGCGCCGGGGACGAGGCGTTCGTGGTCGAGCACGCGCGAACCTTCGGCTGGGAACTCGACCGGCCCACCGTAGTGCTCTCCGCCGAGCTGAACCCGGTGGACCCCTCGGAGGAGCCGGCCTCCGACCGCGCTCATCGGGTGTGGCAGGAACGCTTCGCCGCCGCGTGGCGACAAGTGTGTGAGGCACGGGACCGCTCCATCGCCACCGTCGACTTCTCCACCGAGGTCGTCAGCCTGCTTCCCGCGTCGATGTCCGCCAGTTCACTGCGAGCGTCCGTCGACCAACTCGTCGGCGCGGTGGCAGGCGACCAAGGGGGTGGACGACGACCCTTCTCCGTGGGGGTCAGCCGAGTCGTGTCGTCGGTTTCGGAACTACCCACCGCTTACAACCAGGCCCGTCGAGCAGCCAAGATCGGGCGACGCATCAACGGCGGTCGCTGCACGACGTGGTTCGACGACCTCGGCCTGCACCGGCTCATCGCCCTCGTACCGGATCCGCGGGAATTGAACGAGTTCGTCGACGACGTGCTGGGCGAACTGGCCGAGGACACTCCGGAGTCCACGGACCTGCGAACCACGTTGCAACTGTTGCTCGACACCAACCTCAACGTCGCCGAAGCCGCCCGCAAACAATTCTTCCACTACAACACCATGCGTTACCGGATCACCAAGCTGCAGTCGATACTCGGTCCATTCACGACCGACCCCACTCTCCGACTGAACATCGCGGTGGCCTTGCAGGTGCTCGACTTCCAACACTGCAAGGAGCACCGGAAACCCTCCACCACGAAACCGCCGCTCACGGCACATACCCACGAGTGAGACGGAGGCGCGGCACCCGGCGGTCGTCACCGGTCGAGCAAGGTGTGCCAGTGCGGACGATGTTCGTTCGGCAGATGTGGCTAGTGCAGGAGTGTGACCCAGAGCATTAGCGTCAGCCGAAGCTCGGGCTTGTCCCTCAACGACGAGGTGATTCCTTGCCAAAATCCATGTTCAAGTGGGACGTCGTCCACGGAGGTAAGGCTCCACCGCGGGGCTCGTCCGTCGGACCGTTGGAACGGCTCAGCTGGGGTCGCACGGTGGGCCTCGGGGCTCAGCACGTGGTGGCGATGTTCGGTGCCACGTTCGTCTTCCCCGTGGTGATGGGGCTGGATCCCAACCTCGCCATCATGTTCTCGGGTGTCTGCACGATCGTATTCCTGCTGATCGTGCAGAACCGAGTCCCCAGCTACCTGGGCACCAGTGCCGCGTTCGTCGCCGCCGTGGCGGCGATCCGGGAACAGGGCGGCGATTCGGCCGACGTGACCGGCGCGATCCTGGTCGGCGGCCTCGTACTGGCACTGATCGGTGTGGTCATCCACATCGGTGGCGCGCGGATCATCCACAAGGTGCTGCCGCCCGCGGTCACCGGGGCCGTGATCATGCTCATCGGGTTCAACCTCGCGCCCGTGGTCGGGGGCACCTACTGGAACCAGGACCAATGGGTCGCGCTGGCCACGGCCACGTTCATGGTGCTCGCGGCGGTGCTGCTGCCCGGATTCTGGTCCCGCATCGCGGTGTTCCTCGCGCTGGTGTTCGGCTATGTCGTCTCGTGGCTGGCGGACTTGACCTTCGGTGAGATCACGTCGGTGTCGCCGGAGCGCAACGGCGAAGAGGTCTCGCACCCGCGCGTGTCCTGGGACGCGGTGCAGGAAGCGGACTGGATAGGCCTGCCCAGTGGAACGCTCGCCGACGGTGTCCCCGTGATCCATGCACCGTCGTTCTCCCTGACCTTCGTCCTCCTCGTGTTGCCCGGCGTGATCGCGCTGGTCGCGGAGAACACCGGCCACGTCAAGGCGGTGGCGGAGATGACGGGCGAGAACCTCGACCCCTACATGGGGCGCGCCATCGGCGCGGACGGTATAGCCACCGCGTTGGCGAGCGCGTTCGGTGGTTCACCGACCACCACCTACGCCGAGAACATCGGTGTCATGGGGACGACCCGAGTGTATTCCACGGCCGCCTACTATGCGGCCGCTCTCGTGGCCATCCTGCTCGGCCTGTGCCCCAAGTTCGGCGCGATCGTCAACGCCGTTCCCGGCGGTGTTCTCGGCGGGATCACCGTAGTCCTCTACGGAATGATCGGCCTGGTGGGCGCCAAGATCTGGGTGGAAAACCGCGTCGATTTCGGCGATCCCGTCAACCTCATCGGACTCGCGGCCGGCCTGATCGCCGGAATCGGCGGTGTCAGCTTGTCCTTCACCGAGCACTTCGAACTCGGAGGTATCGCCCTGGGAACCATTCTGGTGATCGCCTACTTCCACCTGGTCAACCGGCGTGGACAGAAGTCGATTTCGGACGATGAGGAGGCCAGAACCTCATGAAACCGGCCGCATTCGGGTTTTCCCGACCGACCTCCCTCCAACAAGCACTGGACGTCTTGTTCGGCAATCCCGGCGCGAAGGTGCTCGCCGGTGGGCAGAGCCTCATCCCCTTGCTCTCGATGAGGATCGCGTCGCCGTCGATGCTCGTCGACATCAATGCACTCACGGAGTTGTCCTATGTGACGTGTGACGACACCGGGGTGCGGATCGGCGCGTTGGCCCGGCACGCCGAGGTCGAGGCACACGCACAGGCCCGCCGGGTGCAGCCGTTGTTGTCCCGGGCACTTCGGCTGGTCGCCAACCCCACGATTCGCAACAGGGGCACCACCGTGGGCTCGATCGTGCACGCCGACGCCGCCGCGGAGATGCCCATGGTGCTTCGCCTGTTGCAAGGCAGTGTCACCGCCGTCTCCGTGCAGGGCAGCCGCACGATTCCCGCGGAATCGTTGTACATCGGGCCGATGGAGTCGACCGTGCGTGACGACGAGATCGTCACCGAGGCTTTCTTCCCCGCTCTGCCGCGTAGTGCCGGAGTGGCCTTCGAACAGATCGCCCGACGGCAGGGTGACTACGCGCTGTGCGGTGTCGCCGCGGTGGTCGACTCCGGCGCCGACGGCCGGATCACCTCGGTGCGTGCGGGCTACCTGTCCGTGTGCGACGTGCCGACGGTGGTCGACCTGTCCGAGGCGTTCGCCGCACAGGAGTTGACCGAGCAGGCGTTGCACGATGCGGCGGAGCTCGCCTCGGCGTCGTTGGACCCCACCGGCGACATTCACGCCAGCGCTGCCTATCGCGGTGAGCTCGCCCGGGTACTGACCCAACGCGTGGTGCGTGCCGCGTATGACGACTCTCGGCCCCGGCACGTGGAGGTGGAAGCATGAAAGAAGAGCTCCATGAGGTGCGCTTGCGTGTCAACGGCACCGTCCATCGGGTTCGTCTGCCAGCCAGAAGGCTGCTCAGCGACGCACTGCGCCACGACCTGCGTCTGACCGGCACCCATGTCGGTTGTGAACACGGCGTGTGCGGCGCGTGCACGGTGCTCGTGGACGGCAAGCCGATGCGTTCGTGTCTGATGTTGGCGGTGTCCGCCCAGGACTACGAGATCACCACGGTCGAAGGTTTGACGGAACCCGATGGCTCACTGAACCCGGTGCAGCAAGCCTTCAAGGACTGCCACGGGTTGCAGTGCGGATTCTGTACGCCCGGTTTCCTCACCACGATCACCGCCGGTCTGGCGGAGAACCCTCGCCCCACCAGGGAGGAGGCCAAGGACATGATCGCCGGCAACCTGTGCCGGTGTACCGGCTACCAGAACATCGTCTCCGCGGTGTGCCGGGCTGCTGAGCTAGCCGAACAACGGCGTGACGGGACTTCACGGAAGCGGGAAGAGGGCGCGTCGTGACGACCAAGTTGATGGGTGAGAAAGTCCGCCGTGTCGAGGACGAACGTTTGGTGCGCGGCAGAGGGCAGTACGTCGACGACGTGATGCCGGACGCGCTCGAAGTCGCCGTGCTGCGAAGCCCTCACGCACACGCGCGCATCGTGGACATCGATGTGGAGCCGGTTCTCGACATCGAGGGTGTCGTCGCGGTGTACACCTACGACGACCTCACCGGGGCGATGGCCGAACCCCTGCCGGTACTGATCCCACACCCGGCACTGACTCACGGCCGTAACCAGTACGCCCTGGCGCGGGACGAGGTGAACTACGTCGGCGAGGCGATCGCGATGGTGGTGGCCGAGAACCGTTACATCGCGGAAGACGCCGTCTCGCGCATCAGGGTCGAGTACGAGGTGCTGCCCGCGGTGATCGGCGTGGACGCGGCCCGGGCCGCCGAGAACCTGGTACACGACGACGTACCGGGCAACGTGGCCGCCCGCATGGAACAGTCGGTGGGCGACGCGGAGGCGGCCATCTCGTCGGCGCCTCACCAGCTCACGCTGGACCTGGAGATCGAACGCAGCGCCTCGATGCCGATGGAGGGCCGCGGCACCGTGGCCCGCTGGGACACCGACGCACGCAGGTTGCAGGTGTGGACGTCGACCCAGACCTCGACGGGCGTGCGTGCCGCCGTCGCCGCCAAACTCGGGTTGGACCTGGTTCAGGTCGACGTGATCACCCCGGATGTCGGGGGCGGCTTCGGGGTGAAGATCCTACACCCGTGGCCGGAGGAACTCCTGGTGCCGATGGCCGCGATGAACCTGGGACGTCCGGTGAAGTTCACCGAGGACCGTCGAGAACATTTCATCTCCTCGGCACACGAACGCGCCCAGAAACACCACGTGAAAGTCGGCTTCGACGACGACGGTCGTCTGCTCGGGCTGTCCGTCCGCTTCTGGCACGACAACGGTGCCTATGTTCCGTACGGCCTCATCGTTCCGATCATCACGTCGACTCAGCTGCTCGGTCCGTACAAGCCGGGCAACTACAAGGTCGTCTTCGACAGTCTCTACACCAACACGGTCGTGGTGACGCCGTATCGTGGTGCAGGCCGACCCCAGGGCGTGTACGTGATGGAACGGACGATGGACGCGATCGCGGCACACCTGGGCAAGGATCGGACCGAGGTGCGGTCGGTGAACTTCATCCAACCCGACGAGTTCCCCTTCGACCACGGGTTGATCTTCCAGGACGGCAGGTCCTTGGTGTACGACTCCGGTGACTTCCCGGCGTCGCTGGAGAAACTGAAGAAGCTCGTGGGCTGGGACGAGTTCGAGGCGTTGCGTGACGAGATGCGTGCCCAGGGGCGACGGGTCGGGATCGGTCTGGCCTGCTACGTCGAAGGCACGGGTGTCGGCCCCTACGAGGGCGCCCACATCAACATCGAGACCAGTGGCAAGGTCAAAGTCGCCATCGGGCTGACTTCCCAGGGGCAGGGGCACGAGACCGCGTTCGCCCAGATCGTCGCCGACGAGCTCGGTGTGCCGTTCGACGATGTCGAGGTCGTCAGCGGGGACACGCGCCGCATGCAGTACTCCGTGGGCACGTTCGCCTCCCGGGCCGCAGTGATGAGCGGGTCGGCGGTGGCCTTGTCCGCTCGCAAGGTGAGGGAGAAGGCGCTGCGCATCGCCGCTGAGGCATTGGAGGCCTCGGTGGACGACCTCGAGATCCAGGACGGCACAGTGCGGGTGAAGGGTGCGCCGAACCAGCAGATGAGCCTGGGCACGGTGGCGGTGTTGTCGAATCCCCTGCGGTACGCCTTCGACGAGGCTTCCCAAGCCGCCACCCAGTTCTCGGTCGGCGATTCGAACAAACCCCCGGTCGCCGAGGGCGAAGAGCCGGGGCTGGAAGGGCAGGACTTCTACTCGCCGGAACGATCGACCTTCGCCAACGGGATGCACGCCGCCATCGTCGAGATCGATCCGGAAACGGCCGAGATCCGCATTCTCAAGTACGCGGTGGTGCACGACTGCGGCACACTGATCAACCCGTTGATCGTGGAAGGCCAGATCCACGGCGGTGTCGCACAAGGCGTCGGCGGTGCCCTGTACGAACGGATGGTCTACGACGACTCGGGGCAGCTACTGAACGCGTCCTTCATGGACTTCCTCATGCCTTACGTCAGCGAGGTACCCGACTCGATCGACATCGACCACCTGGAGACGCCCTCACCGCTGAATCCACTCGGCATCAAGGGTGCCGGTGAGGCCGGAGTGATCCCGTGTTCGGCGGTGTTCGCCTCCGCGATCGAGGACGCCGAGGGCTTTCCGATCACGTCGATGCCGATTTCCCCCTCCGAACTCTACGAACTTCGGCTTCGCCAGGAGAAAGGATCGACGACATGAAAATCGCCGGACAGGCCACCCTGCAAGCTCCGGTCGACAAGGTCTGGGACGCGTTACTGGACCCGGCGGTCTTGGTCCGCACCATTCCCGGCTGCGAGCGACTGGAGACCACCGGCGAGAACGCCTACGCCATGACCGTCACCGCCGGTGTCGCCTCGATCAAGGGCACGTACACGGGCAAGTGCACCTTGAGCGATCTGCAGCCGCATCGCTTCCTGGTGTTGTCGGCCGAAGGGTCCGGCGCCCCGGGAACGGTCAGTGCGGAGGTCAAGGTGAGCTTCCGCGACAACCAGGACGGCACGACCTCGTTGTCCTACGACGCCGACGCCGTGGTCGGTGGGATGATCGGTGGGGTCGGCCAGCGGATGTTGTCGTCGGTGAGTAAAAGGTTGGCCGGTGAGTTCTTCAGCTCCGTGAACGACGTGCTGACCGGCGCGGACACGACCGCGGCGACGACGGCAGCGGTGACCGGGGCCGACACGGACCGGAGCGAACCCGAGGCCCCGGCGGCACAGTCCACGGGCGTGTTCACCGCTCCGGCTCCGACGGCCGTGGCCAAACCGCCGGAGAACTTCGTGACCGGGCTGTTCGTCGGTGCCGGTCTGACACTCATCGGGGTGATCGTGGGTTCCCTCACCGCCCGAGGCCGGCGCTGAAGGAAACACGGCACAGCAACGAATCGAGCGGTGACAGGCGTCTCCGGAAGCCTTCCGGAAACGCCTGTCACCGTTACGGGGCCACGAGCAGGCCGGGTGTCTCCCGAATGTGTCGAGAAGAAGTCAACCCGCTTGGCACACAGTGACGGCGACACGGTTGCTCGTTGGCAGATCCTGCCATGGTCGGGTGCTGCCGTACCCGCTTGAATCGGCTGCATGAGCGAGCAACGGCGCATCCGCATCGGGATGGACACCGGAGGAACCTTCACCGATGTCGTCGCCTTCGACGAACAGACAGGCGAACTGGTCACCACCAAGGCACCGTCCACTCCAGACAACCCGGCTGACGGTTTCATGGCCGCCATCGAGAAAGTCCTCGCCGTGCTGCGTGAGCGCGAGGATACGGGCCAGGCAACCGGAGGCGACGCGATCAGCGCGGTCAGCCACGGCACCACGGTGGCCACGAACCAGTTGCTGGAAGGAAAAGTCGGCAACCTCGGTTTCATCACCAACGAGGGGTACGAGGCGGTCCTCGAAATCGCCCGGCAAAGCGTTCCCGACGGGTACGGAAACTCCTATTTCTGGGTGAAACCCGACCGGATCGTCCCTCGGGACCTGGTTCGTTCCGTACGAGGAAGGCTGGACCACACCGGC
Organism: Actinomycetes bacterium; assembly: GCA_021793175.1. GTDB lineage: Bacteria > Actinomycetota > Actinomycetes > Mycobacteriales > Pseudonocardiaceae > Saccharomonospora. The sequence continues at coordinate 4,847 of JAJYTH010000024.1, read as the reverse complement.
GCGGAGATCAAGCCCTTCGACGAGGAGCAGGCCCGCGAGGTCGCCCGTTGGTTCAAGGCGAAGGGCATCGAAGCCATCGGGGTCTGCTTCCTGCACGCCTACGCCCACCCCGCGCACGAGGAGCGCATGCGCGACATCATCGCGGAGGAACACCCCGACGCGGTGGTCTCCATCTCCTCCGAGGTGCTGCGTGAGTACCGCGAGTACGAACGTTCCATGACCACCCTGGTCGACGCGGCGGTGAAACCACGACTGTCCCGGTACATCAACAGCATCAAATCGAGGTTGGACGCCTTCGTCGGATCCGACGAAGGCAACAGCGTGCCCCTGTACGTGATGAAGTCGAACGGCGGCGTGCTCAGCGCCGACGAGGTGGTGCATCAGCCGATCACCACCGTGCTCTCCGGCCCGGCGGCGGGTGCGCTCGGTGCCGCGCTGATCGCGAAGACCGCGGGTTTCGACAAGGTGCTCACGTGTGACGGTGGAGGCACGTCGACGGACGTCTCGGTGGTCGTCGACGGTGAGCCCACCCTGACCACCGAGGGCACGGTGGGTGTGTACCCGTGCAAGATCCCGATGATCGATGTGGTGACCGTCGGCGCCGGTGGCGGTTCGGTCGCCTGGTTGTCGCCGGAGGGCAACCTCAAGGTGGGTCCGCAGTCGATGGGAGCGGACCCCGGGCCCCTGTGCTACGGCAAGGGCGGAACCGAGGTCACGATCACCGATGCCCACGTGGTCCTCGGCCGCATCCCACCACACCTGCTCGGTGGGGAGATCCCCCTCGACGTCGAGGCCGCGCGGCAAGGAATCCGGTCGTTGGCGGACAAGCTGGACCTTTCGATGGAGAAATGCGCCACCGGCATTCTGGAGATCTCCGCGTGGAACCAGGCCAACGCCCTGCGGCAGATCACGGTCCAGCGGGGCCTGGACGTGCGAGACTTCACGCTGACCACGTTCGGCGGTTCGGGTTCGTTGCTGCTGTGCCGCCTGATGGACGTCCTCGGCCTACGCACCGTCCTCGTACCACCCAATCCGGGCAACCTCTCGGCGTTCGGGTTGCTCACCGTGGACGTGAAGAACGATTACGTCCGCACCAACGTCTGCCTGCACGAGGCGCTCACCTCCGATGCCCTCGCGAAGGTGTACGACGAACTCACCGACCAAGCCCGTATCGCGCTGGCGAAGGAGGGCTTCGCGGACGAGGAACACCGATTCGTCCGTGCCGCCGACATCCGCTACTTCGGGCAGGCCTTCGAAGTGCGGGTTCCCGTACCGGACGGGCCGATCACGCAGGAACTCATCGACGAGGTGGCTCGCCGCTTCCACGCCGAGCACCGGGCACTGTACGGCTACGACTTCGAGGGCGACGACAGCCAACAGGTCGAGTGGGTCAACCTCCGAGTCTCGGGTATCGGCGAGATCCGCCGTCCGGAGGTGGCCGCCCACGACATCCCGTCGGACGCCGGTGTCGCGGAGCCCGCTTCCCATCGCCCGGTGTGCTTCGAGGCAGAACAGGGCTATGTGGACACACCGATCTACTGGCGTCCCGACCTTCGTCCCGGGCAGGTTCTCAGCGGTCCGGCGATCGTGGAGGAATTCGGCGCCACGGTGCCGCTGCACCCCGGTTTCACCGCCCGTATCGACGCCCATCTCAACATCATCGTGACCCGGGAGGGACAGGAATGAACATGACCGCCCAAGGTCGTCGGGTACCGACCCAGTTTCCGTTCGGGTCGCTCACGGAGGACGCCGGCGCCGGCGCCGACCCGGTGTTGGTGGAGATCGTTCAGGGCAGCCTCGCCTCGGTCGAGATGGAGGTCGAGACCGCCATCGCCCGAACCTCGCGCAGCCCGATGATCCGCGATGCCCACGACTTCCGCGCCGGTATCCACGACCGGTTGTTGCGGAAGTTGACCGGCCGTTCCTACAGCGCGCTGGTGCACCCGGTGGTGCGGGACTTCCCGATCGAAGAGATGCGTCCGGGCGACGTCTTCTTCCACAACGACGTCTACGAGTCCGAGGGCGGGATCGGTCACCTGCCCGACCTGTGTGTGACCGTGCCCGTCTTCCACGACTCCGGCAACGGCCCGGAAGTGGTCGCGTTCGTGCAGGCGTTCGGGCACCACGACGACATCGGCGGTGCCGTGCCCGGCTCGATGCCCAGCAACGCGACCAGCGTCTACGAGGAAGGCCTGATGGTGCCGCCCATCCGACTCTGGGACGAGGGCAAGCCCAACCGTTCGGCGTTGCGGATCATGACCCGCAACTCGCGGATGCCCGAGTCGCTGGCGGCGGACCTGGACGCGGAGTGCGCGGCGTGCCTGATGGGCGCGCAGCGACTCGGGGAATTGTTCGACCGCTACGGCCGCGACACCATCGAGGCGTGTTTCGACGCGATCATCTCGCGCACGACACAGACCTATCGCAGGGAGATCCTGTCCAAGATCCCGGTAGGTACCTGGGTCTGGGAGGACTACGCCGAGCACGACGGGGTCGACGAGCCGAAACTGCACCGGCAGCGGATCACGCTCACCCGGACGACGCCGGACGACCCCGAGGGAGAACGGCTGATCTTCGACTTCAGCGGGACCTCACCGCAGGCGAAGGGGCCGATCAACCACTGTGGTGACTACTCCGACGGGGTCTTCCTCAAGAAGTGGTTGGCTCCGATCCTGAGAAACCTCGCGGACACCCCGGAGCGGATGGCGGAACTGGACGTCAACGAGGGCGTTGTCCCGCTGATCGAGATGCGGTTCCCCGAGCCGGGAACGCTGCTGACCCCGGTCTTCCCGGCACCGACCAACGCCAGGACGTTCGTCATTCTGCGACTGTTGGGCGTGTTGGCCGGGGTGATCGCGAAGGCGGTCGACGGCAACATGCCCGCGGACCAGGAGACGATCCGCTACACCGGTGTGTACGGCACGGATCACGACGGCCGTCCGTACCTGATGCGCGAGGTCCTCGGTGGCGGTTCGGGAGGCCGTTACTACGCCGACGGGGAGGACACCATCCACGTCGTGCCCGATTCCCGCAACCTGCCCACGGAGTTCACCGAGTCCCGTTTCCCGTTCCTGGTCGAAAAGTTGTCGTTGACGGTGGACTCGGGCGGCCCAGGACAGTTCCGTGGTGGTCTGGGGTACGAAAAACACATCCGGATGCTCCGCGACGCGCACTTCATGTCGATCGCGGACCGGTCGATCCTGTCCTGTTGGGGTGTCAAGGGTGGTAAGGCCGGTCGTCCGTTCGAAGTGACCATCGACCCGGGTGGCCCCAACGAACGGCAGGTCGGTGCGCTGGCCGACGCCGAGCCGGTACGCGCGGGCGAGGTGATCCGGATTCGTACCACCGGTGGCGGCGGCTGGGGCGATCCCCTGGACCGAGACCCGGAGCTGGTGGTCCGTGACGTGATGTGGCACAAGGTTTCCCCGGAGGGCGCGCTCGCCGATTACGGTGTGGTGCTCACCGGCTCGTTGGAGGACGACTCCCTCGGCTACGACGAAACCGCCACCCTCGCAGAGCGGAAACGGCGCCGGGAGGAGGCCTCCGATACGGCGTTCTTCGATCGCGGTCCGGGCTACGCACGACTCAGCGGTGGAGCGGACGCCGCCGACGTCGACTGGCTGTGACAGCAGCGGTCTGTGACTGAACACGACGAACGCGACTCGCGGGGCGCGTGGGACGGATTCACCGTGTCCCACGCGCCCCGCCGTGTTCGACCCGCTGAACGACCGTTCCCTCCGCGAAGCGAGCCGGCGTCAAGAGTCGATGGCAGGAACTGCCTCACTATGGCGAGCTCGTTGGAGGAAATTGCCAATGATAGGGGTCGGCTCGCCGCCTTAAAGTCGACTGCATGCGGACGCCGCTCGTCCTACCGATCCGGGAATCAGCACGCGGCCGCATCGCCGGCCGCTTCCCTGGTGAGAAGAGCCGCTGCATACGTCGTATCCGTCCTCGTCTCGGTCGTCGAGAAACGCTTGGTCCGACCCGTTCATACGCAAAGGAAGCCTAATATGCCATCCGCGATCGAAGTACGCAAGGTCCCGCTTCACTCCGTCTCCGACGCCAGCGAACTCGCCACGCTCATCGACGACGGGGTGATGGAGGCCGACCGCATCGTCGCCATCATCGGCAAGACCGAGGGCAACGGCGGAGTCAACGACTACACCCGTATCATCGCCGATCGCGCTTTCCGGGAGATCATCGTCGAGAAGGGCACCCGGACGATGGACGAGGTGCGCCAGATCCCCATCGTGTGGTCGGGCGGTACCGATGGTGTCATCAGTCCACACGCGACGATTTTCGCGACTCTGCCCGAGGACAAGGCCGAAAAGACCGACGAACCCAGGCTCAGCATCGGCGTTGCGATGAGTGAACCGATCCTGCCCGAGGAGATCGGTCGCCGCGCAATGATCGAGAAGGTCGCCGCCGGGGTCAAGGAGGCCATGGCCCGCGCCGGTATCACCGACCCCGCCGACGTGCACTACGTGCAGACGAAGACCCCGCTGCTGACCATCGACACCATTCGGGACGCCAAGAGCCGTGGGCAGTCGGTGTGGACGGAGGACACCCTCAGCTCGATGGACCTGTCCAATGGCACCACCGGACTGGGCATCGCGGTCGCGCTCGGTGAGATCGACATACCCAGCGACGAGGACGTCATGAAAAACCGGGACCTGTTCTCCTCCGTCGCGTCCTGCTCGTCCGGTGTCGAGTTGGACCGGGCGCAGATCGTGGTGGTGGGTAACGCCCGCGGGGTCGGCGGCCGTTACCGGATCGGCCACTCGGTCATGCAGGACGCGCTGGACCAGGACGGTATCTGGCAGGCCATCCGGGACGCCGGACTGAAG
>JAJYTH010000127.1 GCA_021793175.1 Actinomycetes bacterium | reverse complement strand
CCCACCTACCTGGTCGAAGCCGACCCCGACGACGTCTTCGGCACCGACCAACGCACCGCCCCACCCGTCATCGGCGCCTAACCCACACACACCACATCAGAAGGGCGTGGCCACAACGGCCACGCCCCCGTCACAACCGGCTCACTCCGACGTGATGCGGCCCTGCAGATGCGGCTTCGACTTACGCGCGTTCCACAGTTCGAACGCCCAATCGCCGCCGTCGGCCCACGACGTGAAAGCCACCTTCGCGGGCAGGAGCACCGGCAGTTTGAACGCCACATCGACCGTGTAGGCGTCGGGCAGCCTGCCCTCGAACGCGGCGAGACAACGGGCCTTCGTCCACATGCCGTGCGCGATCGCCGAGCGGAAACCGAACGCGCGTGCCGTCAACGGGTGCAAGTGGATCGGGTTTCGGTCACCCGACACCTCGGCGTACCGGCGCCCGATGTCACCGGGCACCCGCCAGATCGCCTTCGGCGCGGGAGCCGCCAACTCCGTCTTCTTCTCCCGCTTCTCCCCGGACGTCCCACCTCTACGCAGATACGTGCTGACATCGGTCCACACCGGACCTGCAGCTGGGTCCAATTCGGGCAGCAGTTCGCTGATCACATCGAACTGCTTTCCCTTCTCGTGTGGACGCAGATTCCGCGCTCGAACCCGCAGAGTGAACTTCTCGGTGACCCGGACCGGGCGGCGCTGCGTGATGCGGTTGGCGACATGCACCATTCCGAGCAGCGGGAACGGGAAATCCGGCTCCGTCATCAACGCCATCTGCATCGGGAACGCGAGGATGTGCGGATAAGTCGCGGGTAGGGCGTCGGTGAGCCGGAACTCGCACACCTGGTTGTAGGCCGCCAGGTGTGCCGGGTCCACGGTGACACCACCACGCACGAACTCCGTGTCGGGCAGGGTGTCGCCATCGCTCTTACGAAGGCCTCCTAAAACTGCTTTCGGGTACAGGCTCGACAGGCTCGGCGTGCTGGTCAGTTCCTTGACGGTCATCTCTAAGCCCCCAAGAAGCCCTGGCCGCACACACGCACCACGTTGCCGTTGACGGCCGACGAGGCCGGGTTGGCGTACCAGGCGATGGTTTCGGCGACGTCGACGGGCAGGCCGCCCTGCGCGAGGCTGGACAGCCGACGCCCGAACTCGCGGATCATCAGCGGGATCTGCGCGGTCATCTGGGTCTCGATAAACCCGGGTGCGACCGCGTTGATGGTGCCTTTCCGTTCGGCCAGCCGCGGTGCGCCGTCGCTCACCATGCCGATGACGCCGGCCTTGCTGGTGGCGTAGTTGGACTGTCCGACGTTACCGGCGATGCCGGCCATGGAGGACACGCCGACGATGCGTCCGCCCTCGCGGAGCACCTTGTCGCCGAGCAGCTTGTCGTTGACGGCGAGCTGCGACACCAGGTTCACCGACAACACCGAGTCCCAGCCGGACTCGCTCATCTTGCCCAGCGTCTTGTCCCTGGTGATGCCGGCGTTGTGCACGACGATGTCGACCCCGCCGTGCCGCTGGGTGAGGTGGTCGGCCAGCCGCTGCGGCGCGTCGGAGGCGGTGATGTCGAGCTGGAACGCCGAGCCGCCGACCCGGTTGGCCACGGTGGACAGCTCGCCACCCTGTGCGGGGATGTCGAGCGCCACGACGTGCGCGCCGTCGCGGGCGAGCACCTCGGCGATGGCGGCGCCGATGCCTCGGGAGGCGCCCGTGACCAGCGCGACCTTGCCGTCCAGCGGCTTGTCCCAGTTCGCCGGGGCCTGCGCGGTCTTGGTGCCCTCGGTACCGACGCGGATCACCTGGCCGCTGACGAACGCGGACTTCGCCGACAGCAGGAACCGCATGGTCGATTCGGTGGCTTCCTCCGCGCCCTTCGCGACGTAGACGAGCTGCGAGGTGGCGCCGCGTTTGAGTTCCTTGCCGAGAGTGCGGGTGAACCCTTCGAGCGCACGCTGCGCGACGCGTTCCCGTCCCTCGGCGAGCTCGGGCGGGGTACCGAGCACCACCACGCGGCCGCTCGGGCCGACCTCGCGGATAACGGGGTGGAAGAAGTCGTACAGCTCACGCAGCCGCGCCGGGTCGATGATGCCGGTGGCGTCGAACACCAGCGCTCCGTAACGCGTGCCCTCCTTCGGCTCGCGCAACACGTCGATGCCCGCGGCGTCGAGCTGGCGGGTCAACGTCTGCTCCAGCCTGCCGTTCGGCGCCGCACCGAGAAGTGCGGGACCATCGAGTGGCGGCTGGCCGGGCCGGTACCGCCGCAGCACGGGCGGCTTGGGCAGGCCCAGCTTCGACGTGACGAACTTGCCCAGGGGTGTCGTGGTGAACTGCTGGTACTTGTCAGCCATCGGTTGCCTCCCGTGCCAGTGTGCAGTGCCAGCCTAACCTACCGGCGAGTAGGTTACACTTTCGATGGGTCCGAAAACGCTCACCAGGGAGGGCCAGAGCCATGACCTCAGCGCAGAAGCCCAGTGGCGGCCGGGCGCGGTCGAGCCGGAACAAGGGAACGAGTGTCCGCAAAGTCGCGATCGTCGGCGCGAACCGGATCCCGTTCGCCCGCTCGAACGGCCCCTACGCCGACGCCTCCAACCAGGACATGCTCACCGCCGCCCTCGACGGCCTGGTCAGCAGGTTCTCCCTGCAGGACGAGCAGATCGGCGAGTTCGCCGCGGGCGCGGTGCTGAAGCACTCCAGGGACTTCAACCTCGCCCGCGAAGTGGTGCTCGGCAGCGCTCTCGCGCCCACCACCCCCGCCTCCGACGTGCAGATGGCGTGCGGCACGGGCCTGCAGGCCATCGTCAACGTCGCCAACAAGATCGCGTTGGGGCAGATCGACTCGGCCATCGCGGGGGGCGTGGACACCACCAGTGACGCGCCGCTGGCCGTCAACGACCGGCTGCGCAAGCTGCTGGTGAAGCTGAACGCCGCCAAGTCGAACGCCGACCGCCTCAAACTGCTGACGAAGGCCCGCCCGGGACACCTCGTGCCGGAGATCCCACGCAACGCCGAACCGAGGACCGGCCTGTCGATGGGCGAGCACGCCGCCCTCACGGCGAAGACATGGGGTGTCCCCCGCGCCGAACAGGACGAACTGGCGGCGACGAGCCACCAGCGGCTCGCGGCCGCCTACGAACGGGGCTTCTTCGACGACCTGGTCACCTCGTACCTGGGGCTGAGCCGGGACCAGAACCTGCGCCCCGACTCCACGCCGGAGAAGCTAGCGAAGTTGAAGCCGGTGTTCGGTGGGCCTGAGGGCACGATGACGGCGGGCAACTCCACGCCGCTGTCCGATGGCGCGTCGGTGGTACTGCTGGCCACCGAGGAATGGGCGAAGAAACGCAACCTGCCAGTGTTGGCGTACCTGACGTTCTCGCAGACTGCCGCGGTGGACTACGTGCACGGCGACGAGGGCCTGCTTATGGCGCCCGCGTACGCGGTGCCACGCATGCTCGACCGCGCGGGGCTGACGTTGGCCGACTTCGACTTCTACGAGATCCACGAGGCGTTCGCCTCACAGGTGCTCGCCACGTTGAAGGCGTGGGAGGACCCGACGTTCGCCAAGGAGAAGCTGGGCCGCGACGAACCGTTGGGCAGCATCGACCGCGACAAGCTCAACGTCAACGGCTCCTCGCTGGCGGCGGGCCACCCGTTCGCCGCCACCGGCGGCCGGATCGTGGGCACGCTGGCGAAGCTGCTGGCCGAGAAGGGTTCGGGTCGAGGCCTGATCTCGATCTGCGCCGCCGGTGGCCAGGGTGTCACGGCGATCCTGGAGCGATAGGAACCGCGAGTCCTGTAGAACCTCGACGATCCCGTCCGGCTTTCCGCCGGGCGGGATCTTTCTTTTTCGCCCCGGCTACCGAGCCACCTTGATCGGCAGGCTGCGCACCCGGTCGCCCTTCACGGCTCATTCCGATCACGGAGAGTCACATCAGATTCAGCCGGAAGGGCAATTGCCCTTGTTCCCCAGAGGGTGAACACTCTCCGTCTAGATGTAACGCGCTACATCCACAACAGGGGGAATCGAATCGGCGAGGCCCGAGAGCAAAGCCACGCGCCACGCCCACACGATACCGATTGGCATGTCCATGCCGCAGACCTCGGAGGATCTCACATGACCGAGTTGTTGACCTTCCGACCCCGGACGTCGAACCGCCGCAGACCGCGCCACCGCGCCACCGCCGCGCACAGGCCCCCGCACAAACCCGCACACAGGCTGCGGCGGCGCTGGTTCACCTGGAAGGCGACGCGCCGGAAGACGACTCCACCCCTCATCGTCTCCCCGGCGAAGAAATGCACCACATCCACCACATCGCCGACCAGATCGGACAGGTCGCACAGGCCGGAGACGGCCTTGCCCGTCCGCACTCGGACCAGCGAACGTGACACCAACGTGCTTCCCCGGGTCACACACTGGCCAGGCGCCAACGACCTGCGGAGAGCCGACCCGCGGATGCCCCGGCCCCGGGTCGAGCACGCCAAGCCCGTCAAGAACACCGAGAACACCGAGAACACCGCCCCGTCCCCGACCGACGAGTCGTATCTGGCGTTCCTCAACCGCGTCCTGGAGGGACTGCGCGCGCTTTGACGACCTTTCGCCGGTCGTCGAGCACTCGCCTCATTCACTTGTCTCAGCGAAGTGGGCCAGGCACAGCGACGGTTCGACGAAGGGCTCCAACCGCTGAGCGACGACCGGCGCCCCCGTCTCGGCCAGAATGCCCCGCATCAAGCCGAGATGCAGAGAACACACCACATCACCGTGTGTCCGGGCGACCTCCTGGAAGGGGCAGTGCCGCAGCGGCAGAACCCGGGAATCCGCACCACTCACCTCACCGGGCGCGAAACCGGCCTCGGCGAGAACGTCCGCCAGCCGCCGAATCCCATCCTCGGCATCGACGTGCTCGAACGGGGCCGGGCGCTTGGCGAGGTAACGACCCCATTCCCGACCTGCCGCGATCGCGGCCTCCCGAGGCTCGGGCAGCGCCTTGCCGATCAGGGTGCTGAGCATCGTGGCGAGCAGTCGATAGCTGCGCGGTCCCACGGAGGCATCAGGCGAGACCGCCCGGTACACCATGCGCGGACGGCCGGGTCGATTCGTGGCTTCGACGCTTCGTTGAGCCAATCCCGCTTCGACCAGGCCGTCCAGGTGAAAGCGAGCCGTATTGATGTGTAGTTCGGTTCGTTGAGCAACCCGGTGCGCGGTGAGTGGTCCGTCGGCGGTGCGCAACAGTTCCAGCACTCGCGCCCGGCTCGGCCCCAACGCCGGGCCGGGCGCCGCATCGGTCAACGGTGGCTCGACCATGCCGCCACCTTAAACCCAACATCCGTTGTGGGAATTCGGAACCGAAGTCTTCCCGTAAGGAATTCAACGCAGCTACCTGGTGATGACGCATGCCTTCCGTCACCCATTTACACGAAGTCCAATTGGGTAAACTCTGTTGCGTCAGGCTCTGCAGGAGGTGAAGTGGCGATGGCTCCCGGCCTCGCGGTCATGACGGCGGCGGTCTTCGTCTGGCTCGGCATGGTGCTGGCCATCTCGTTTCTGGAAGCACCGCTGAAGTTCCGCGCCCCCGGCATCACCATCCGGCTCGGGTTGGGCATCGGCCGTCTCGTCTTCCGAGCTCTCAACATCGCCGAGAGCGTTCTCGCGGGGGCCATCATCATCGCGGCGCTCATCGACACCCCGCCCTCACAGGTACTCGTCCCGGGCGCGGCCGCCATCGCGATCCTGATCGTCCAGTTGGTTTTGGTGCGGCCCCGGCTGAACCGACGTTCCGACCGGGTCCTGGCCGGCGAGAACGCCCCTCGGTCCCGGGCGCACTACGTCTACATCGGGTTCGAGGTGGCCAAAACCGTCCTGTTGATCACCACGGGAATCCTGCTGTTGACCGCGTGACGAGTTCGGCGTGGGGACGGGCCCTGTTCTCCCCCGGCGATCCCCCGTCCGCGCTCCTACTCTGGGCTTATGCCCGATATGGAGCAGGTCGCGGTCCGTGCCCGCGGTCTGGTCAAGAACTACGGCTCCACGCGAGCTCTGGGCGGGGTCGATCTCGACATCCCCACCGGCCAGGTCCTCGGCCTGCTCGGACCCAACGGCGCGGGCAAAACCACGGTCGTGCGCATTCTGACCACCCTGCTGCGCCCCGACTCCGGCGAAGCCTCGGTGGCCGGACACGACGTGCTCACCGAACCCGACGCCGTACGCGCGTCCATCGGAGTGTCCGGGCAGTACGCCGCCGTGGACGAGAACCTCACCGGGTTCGAGAACCTCTACATGATCGGCAGGCTCTACGGGCTGCCCAAACGACAGGCCAAACAGCGTTCTCACGAGTTGCTGAGGCGATTCCAGCTCGCTGAGGCCGCCGACCGGGCCACCAAGGGCTACTCCGGCGGTATGCGCCGCCGCCTCGACCTCGCCGGGGCCCTGGTGGCCGAACCGAGGGTCGTCGTCCTCGACGAACCCACCACCGGCCTCGACCCGCGCGGCAGGCTCGACATGTGGGCGGTCATCGAACAGCTCGTGGCCACCGGTGCCACCGTCCTGCTCACCACCCAGTACCTCGAAGAGGCCGACCGGCTCGCCGACTCCATCGTCGTCATCGACAAAGGCATGGTCATCGCACGCGGCACCGCCGAGGAGTTGAAAAGCCGCATCGGTGGCGAGCGACTCGAACTCGTCCTCGACGACATCGACGACGTGACATCCGCCGTGCAGGTGCTCGAAGAGGTCGGCATCAGCGAACCGACCGTGGAAGAACCCATCCGCAAAGTGACGGTGTTCGTCGACACCGGAGCGAAAGCCCTGGTGGAGGCGTTACGCAAGCTCGACGCGCAACACATCGCCATCCAGGACGTCGCATTGCGCAGGCCCACACTCGACGACGTCTTCCTGGCACTCACCGGGCGCGCCACCGCCACCGACGAGGAGGCGACACCATGACCGGCCTGACCAAAGTGCTCTCCGACAGTTCCACGATCACGTGGCGCAACGTGATGAACGTCCGGCGCAACCCCGACTGGCTGCTCGGCGCCACCGCGTTCCCGATCATGTTCGTGCTGCTGTTCGCCTACGTCTTCGGCGACGCCATCGGCGGCCCCGGTGGAGGCAGCGGCGAGTACCGCGAGTTCCTCATCGCGGGCATCTTCGCCCAGACGGTCGCGTTCAACTCGTCCTACACGGTCATCGGCTTCGCCAACGACCTGCAGAAAGGGATCATCGACCGATTCCGTTCACTGCCCATGTCACGGCTTGCGGTACTGGTCGGCCGCACGACCGCCGACCAGGTACTCAGCGTCGTCGTGTTGGTGGTGATGTCGCTGTGCGGACTGTTGATCGGCTGGCGCATCCGCAGCAGCGTGTTCGACGCGATCCTCGGCTACCTCATGATCCTGCTGTTCGCTTTCGCGATGTCCTGGATCGGGGCGTACATCGGTCTCATCGCCCGTAGCGTCGAGGTGGCCAACAGCGCCGGACTGATCTGGATGTTCCCCTTGACGTTCATCTCGTCCGCGTTCGTGCCGCAGGAGAGCCTGCCGAGCATCCTCGGCTCGATCGCCGACTGGAACCCGTTCACGGCGGCGGTCAACGCCACGAGAGAACTGTTCGGCAACACGAGTCCCACCGGCTGGCCCGAACCGTCCGGGTGGCCCGCCGAGAACGCCGCCCTGTACGCGATCCTCAGCTGCG
>JAJYTH010000126.1 GCA_021793175.1 Actinomycetes bacterium | reverse complement strand
ACTCAAGCATGAGTTCGACGCCGCCGCGTTCGCCGTGGCGTGAACACCGCCTCCTCCGCCGGGCACGCTTGACTTTGTGGCCTCCTCTCTGGCCATGGAGGCAGGGAGGGGGCCAGCGAACTGTTCCAGCGTCAGTCCCGACCCGGCAGGGAAGTCTTCGTCGTCGAACTCGCAGCCGGGCGATTCGGGAACACCGACCGGGTACGCTTCGGCGTGGTTTGAGTCCTGGTGGCTGAGGTAACCGAACCCGTCCACCACGGCGGCGAACACGTCGTGATCGGTGAAGCCCTGCTCTCGTCCGCGCCGCGCCCGGGTGGGCAACGGGCACGCCGGCGGCGTCGGCCGGTACGCTCGCCACGTGGCTCTAGCGCTGTACCGCAAGTACCGACCGGCGACCTTCGCCGAGGTCGTCGGGCAGGAGCACGTCACCGAGCCCCTGCGCACCGCGCTGGCCTCCGGGCGGATCAACCACGCCTACCTCTTCTCGGGGCCCCGCGGCTGTGGCAAGACGTCGAGCGCGCGGATCATGGCCCGCTCGCTGAACTGCGCGAAGGGGCCGACACCCGACCCGTGCGGCGAGTGCGGCCCGTGCCGGGCGCTCGCCCCCGAAGGGCCGGGCAGCGTGGACGTCACCGAGCTCGACGCGGCCAGTCACGGCGGTGTCGACGACGCCCGGGAGCTGCGCGACCGTGCTTTCTACGCGCCCGCCGAGTCGCGGTACAGGGTGCTCATCATCGACGAGGCCCACATGGTCACGCCGCAGGGCTTCAACGCCCTGTTGAAGATCGTGGAGGAGCCGCCGGAACACCTGATCTTCATCTTCGCCACCACCGAGCCGGACAAGGTGCTCACCACCATCCGCTCGCGCACGCACCACTATCCGTTCCGGCTCATCCCGCCGGGCGCCATGCGCGAGTTGCTGGAACGCAACGTCGCCGCCGAAGGCGTTCCGGTGGAGCCCTCGGTGTATCCGCTGGTGATCCGCGCGGGCGGAGGGTCGGCGCGCGACACACAGTCGGTGCTGGACCAGCTACTCGCCGGCGCGGGGCCCGAGGGAGTGACGTACGAGCGCGCGGTGGCGTTGCTGGGTGTCACCGACTCGGCACTCATCGACTCGATGATCGACGGGCTGGCCGACCAGGACGCGAAGAGCGTGTTCGGCACGATCGACCGGCTCACCGAAGCCGGCCACGACCCGCGCCGCTTCGCCACCGACCTGCTCGACCGCCTGCGTGACCTGCTTCTGCTGCGCTCGGTGCCCGACGCCGCCGACAACGGCATGGTCTCGGCCCCCGCGGAACAGCTCGAACGCATGGCGGAACAAGCGCAACGCCTGAGCCCCGGAACGTTGACCCGCTACGCGGAGATCCTGCACAACGGCCTGCTGAAGATGCGGGGAGCCACGTCGCCGCGGCTGGTGCTCGAACTGCTGTGCTCCCGAATGCTGTTGCCCGAGGTCTCCGACGACGAGGCCTCGATGCTGCAACGCCTCGAACGGCTCGAACGCAAGATCGCCACCGGGGTGCCCGCCGCACTGCCCGCCCAGGGCACGGCCTCGGCCGAACCCGCCCCCACCCGGCCCACGTTCGAACGGCCGTCGCAGCGAACAGCGCGGGAACAGGAAACCGGTGCCGCGGCCGAGCAGCCACGCCGGGACGGCGGCACGGCCGGTGCGGCGAACACCGCCGGGCCACAGCGTCCGGAACCGCGCACCGCGCCCGTGCAGGCCGCACCGGCGGCACCGACCCCGCCTGCGGCGCAGACTCCACCGGCCCAGCCGACTCCGCAGTCTTCGCCGGGTGCGCAGTCCGGTCAGTCGGACGTCGCCACACTGCGCCAGCACTGGCCACAGGTGCTCGCCGTCGTGCGGACCATGAGCCGCAGCACCGAGGCCCTGCTCACCGGGGCGTCCGTGCACAGCGTCGAGGGGAACATGGTCGTACTGACCCACCCGGCTCAGCCGCTCGTGCGACGACTGTCGGAACAGCGCAACACCGAGTGCATCGCGCGCGCACTGACCCAGGTGGTGTCGGGCGAATGGACCGTGCGCTGCGTGCACCCGAGTGTGCTCGCGTCGGCGGGCCAGGCGCCCTCCTCGACGGCTTCGGCGGCACAGCAGCCCGCGGGCGGGGCCCCGCAACGGCCACAACGCACCTACCAACGGCCGACCAGGCCCTCGCAGGACACGGCGGACGGTGGGCAGCGCAAACCCGCCGTGACCACCACCGAGCCGGACATTCCGCTGCCGCCCGAACCCGACGACGATGAGTACTACCCGCCCGCCGAGACGGATACCGCGGCAACCGACCCGGAATCCTCGCAGGAACCGGAGCCGATCGACCCCGAGGCCCGTGCGCAGAGACTGCTCTCGGAACACCTCGGCGCTCGCCGGGTCGACTAGGGCCTCGGGCACTGCTCCGCGGGCACTGCGCCACGAGCTGCTGGGCCCCGACACGGAGGGCGCAGCGGCGGGGGAGAACGAGAACCGGTCGAACCGGACAGGCCGGCCTATGGGGACCCGGCTTCGGGGGCGGTGGGAAGCGGCTAGGCTGGGCAGTCGAGGTGCGGCGCACCCTCCACGTGCAAGTAACGCGAAGAGAATCGGATAGCCACATCATGGTGCAACCCGGCGGCGGAATGCCCGATATGCAGCAGATCCTGCAGCAGGCGCAGAAGATGCAGGAACAGCTGGTCACGGCGCAGCAGGAGTTGGCGAACGCCGAGGTGACCGGCACCTCCGGCGGCGGGCTGGTCACCGCCACCGTCAGCGGGGGGCTGGAACTCAAGGCACTGTCGATCGACCCGAAGGTCGTCGACCCGGAGGACACCGAGACGCTGTCCGATCTCGTGGTGGCGGCCGTGCGCGACGCGATGAACAATGCGCAGCAGCTCACCGAGGAGAAGCTGGGCCCGCTCGCCGGAGGTCTCGCCGGTGGCATGCCCGACCTCGGTGGATTCGGACTTCCTGGATAACGGGTGTACGAGGGCGTCGTTCAAGATCTGATCGATGAGCTCGGGCGGTTGCCCGGCATCGGTCCCAAGAGCGCACAGCGCATCGCTTTCCACCTGCTGGCCTCCGACCCGGCCGACCTCGCTCGGCTGCAGGAGGTACTCGGCAAGGTGCGTGAGGGCGTGCGGTTCTGCGAGGTGTGCGGCAACGTCTCCGAAAAGGAGCGCTGCCGCATCTGCTCCGACCCGCGCCGTGATGTGAGTGTCATCTGCGTGGTGGAGGAGCCGAAGGACGTACTCGCGGTGGAACGCACCCGCGAGTTCCGAGGCTGCTACCACGTGTTGGGCGGCGCCCTCGACCCGTTGTCGGGGGTGGGGCCGGACCAGTTGCGGATCAGGGAACTGTTGTCCCGCATCGGCGCCGACGAGGTGGCGGAGGTCATCATCGCCACCGACCCCAACACCGAGGGCGAAGCCACGGCGACGTACCTGGTGCGGATGCTGAAAGACTTCCCGGGGCTCACGGTGACACGGTTGGCGTCCGGCCTGCCGATGGGTGGTGACCTGGAGTTCGCCGACGAGCTCACGCTCGGGCGGGCGTTGTCCGGCCGCCGTGCCCTCTGACGTCGACCCGAAGTTTCGGCCGCGCCGCACGCAGGTGGAAGACGTGGCGGACGCGGTGTCGGCGGCGCCTCCACGGCTCGGCGCGGTGCGGCTGGTGGCCGTCGACGGCCCCTCCGGGTCCGGCAAGTCGGCCTTCGCGCGGAAATTGACCGCGGAACTGCGAAACCGCGGAGTGCACGCGGAGCTCGTCAGTACCGACGACTTCGCCACCTGGGACGACCCCGTTTCGTGGTGGCCGAGGCTGGCCGAAGTGCTCGACCGGATCGCCGTCGGGCTGCCCGGCCGCTACCGCGCCTGGGACTGGTCGACCGGCGAACCGCGCCCCGGTGCCGAGGTGCGGGTCGCGGTGCCCGACGTGCTCGTGGTGGAAGGCGTGTCGTCGGGGCGGGCCTCGATTCGGCCCAGGCTGTCTCGGTTGTGCTGGGTCGAGGTACCGAATCCCGAAAAACGTCTGGAGCGCGCGGTGGCTCGGGACGGCGAGGCCGCCAGGCCGATGCTTCAGGCGTGGCAGCGATTCGAGCGGGGCTGGTTCGCGGTGGACGAGGCCAGACGCCATGCCGACGATGTCATCCAGCCCGCACACGAATGATCGCCACGATCCCGCCCGGATCCGGGCGTAGCAGACCGAGCACAGTGGGTAGTCGGCCGGTCCGTAGTCGGAGCAAGAGGCGAGTGGTTACCCAACTGTGACCAACTCTGCGTAAGCGTCGCTTCGCGTCGGCCGTCGCGGGCAATGGTGTGGACAACACCGCCCACAACAGGCGAAACGTATTTCCCTCCACGTGGTCTCGACCACTTGCCAAGATCAATGACCAGCGCTTATCCGTTCCACTGGGCCGAAAGTGGCATGGGGTCTTGATGTCGAGGTCTTAAGTAAGCGAGTGATAACCGCTAAGGTCTGCCACCATCCGCGTGCACTCTTTCGGTGGACGCGACCCGAACCGATGCCTTTGCTCAAGGGGGGCCAACATGCTCCAGCCACGGGTGGCTCGACCACGCCGCTTAGCCCTGATCGGGCTCGCGGGCGCACTCGCGGTCTCACTGTCGGCGTGCGCTGAATCCCAACGTGATTCCAGTGGGGGCGGTGACGGCGGCACGCTGGTGTTCGGCGTCGCGGGCGCTCCGGCCAATTTCGATCCCTTCTACGCCTCCGACGGCGAGACGTTCCGGGTGACCCGGCAGATCGTGGAGAACCTCGTCGGCATCGAACCCGGCACGGCCGAACTCGAACCCGAGCTGGCCAAGAGCTGGGAACCGAACGAGGACGGCACCGTCTGGACCTTCGAGCTCCAGAAGGACGTGCAGTTCCACGACGGCACACCGTTCGACGCCGAAGCCGTGTGCGCCAACTTCGAGCGGATGTACAACCAGACCGGTGCGGGTGCCTCGCCCGCGTTGTCGTACTACTGGGTGGAGAACTTCGGTGGCTTCGCCGACGAGGACAAGACGTCGCTGTACGACGGGTGCGAGGTCAAAGACGAGCACACCGTCGACGTGAAGCTCACCCGGTACACGGCCGACTTCCCGACAATGTTGTCGCAGGACTCGTTCGCCATGCAGAGCCCGACGGCGATGGAGGAGTACAACGCCAACGACGTCAAGGCTGAGGGCGACAGCTTCGTGTTCTCGGAGTACGCCCAGAAGCACCCCACGGGCACGGGGCCGTTCAAGTTCAACGGCTACGACTCCGCCAACGGCACCATCGAGCTGGTCCGCAACGACGACTACTGGGGCGAGCCGGCCGAACTCGACAAGCTGATCTTCCGGATCATCCCCAACGAGACGGCACGCAAGCAGGAGCTGGAAGCCGGGAACATCGACGGTTACGACTTCCCGTCGCCCGCCGACTGGGCCGCGTTGGAGGACGCCGGATTCAAGGTCGAGATCCGGGACCCGTTCAACATCCTCTACCTGGGCATCACGCAGAACGAGAACCCGGCCCTGAAGGAGTTGAAGGTACGCCAGGCGCTGGCACACGCGATCGACCGGGAGACCCTCGTCTCGTCGATCATGCCGGAGGACTCCGAGGTCGCCAAGCAGTTCTATCCCGACACGGTGGACGGCTACGCCGACGATGTGCAGGAGTACCCGTACGACCCGGAGAAGGCCAAGCAGCTGCTGGCCGAGGCCGGTCACGAGGACCTGACCGTAGAGCTGTGGTACCCGACCCAGGTCACGCGGCCCTACATGCCGAACCCCGAGGCTATCTTCGGTGCCATCAAGGAGGACCTGGAGGAGGCCGGCATCACCGTGGAACCGGTCAGCAAGCCCTGGAACGGCGGTTACACCGACGACATCGAGTCGGCGCGGGCCCAGCTGTTCCTGCTCGGCTGGACCGGTGACTACAACTCGCCGAACAACTTCATCGGGACCCTCTTCGGCACGACGGACAACCAGTTCTACACCGGTGGTTCGTCGTGGGGTGAGGAACTCGCGGAAGCTCTCGACGAGGCGGACACCATTGTGGACGATGCTGAGCGGGAGGCGGCCTATCAGGACATCAACCGTAAGCTGATGTCCGAGTACCTGCCCGCCGTTCCGTTGACGCACTCCCCGCCCGCGATGGTCGTGCGTCCCGAAGTCGAGGGGCTGATTCCCAGCCCGTTGACCAAGGAAGAATTCGCAACGGTCACTATCTCGGAGTAGTAGCTAACCAGTGCTCCGCTACGCGTTTCGACGAGTACTGCAACTCGTGCTCGTCCTGTTCATTCTGTCGGTGCTGCTCTTCGCCTGGCTGCGGGCACTGCCGGGAGGGCCGGTCTCGGCCCTCCTCGGCGACCGCGGCACGGCGGAGAGCCGCGCGCAACTACGCGAGGAACTCGGGCTCGACGAGCCGATCTTCGTCCAGTACTTCTCCTTCCTCGGCCGGGCGCTGACCGGCAACTTCGGTAACTCCACCGGAGTCACCCCGGGAACGCCCGCGCTGGAGGTGTTTCTGGAGCGGTTCCCGGCCACGCTCGAACTCAGTTTCGTGGCCATCGTCCTCGCACTGATCACGGCGATTCCCCTCGGTTACCTGGCCGCCCGCCGTCGCGGTGGTTGGTTGGACAACGCTGGCATCCTCAGTTCGCTGGTGGGGATCTCCGTCCCGATCTTCTTCTTCGCGTTCCTGCTGAAGTGGATCTTCGCGATCGAGCTCGGCTGGCTACCCACGGGCGGTAGGCAGACCGTCGGTATCGACGCCACCAGAGTCACCGGGTTCTTCGTGCTCGACGGCATCCTCACCCAGGAATGGGACGCCGCCTGGGACGCGCTGGTGCACCTGATCCTGCCCGCGATCGCGCTGGCGTCGATCCCGTTCGCGGTCATCTTCCGCATCACGCGGGCATCGGTGCTGGACGTGCTGGACGAGGACTACGTGCGGACGGCGCGGTCCAAGGGGCTGACCAAGCGGGTGATCCGGGACCGGCACATCCTCCGCAACTCGTTGTTGCCCGTGGTGACGACCGTGGGTCTGCAGACGGGTTCGCTGTTGTCGGGGGCGGTGCTCACCGAGACCGTGTTCGCTTGGCACGGCATCGGAGAGGCACTCGCGCTCGGATTCGAACGCAAGGACTTCCCCGTGCTCCAAGTGGTCATCATCGCCGGGGCGGCGTCGTATGTGTTGATCAACCTCTTGGTCGACCTGTCGTACGCGCTGATCGATCCGCGCATTCGTACGGCGCAGAAAGTGGGGTCGTGAGTGATGGCCTCGCGAGCTACGAAGATCGACGAACTCGCGGCTACCGCGGGTCGGTCCACTGTGGTCGACGAACCGGGCGCCGGTGGGTCCGGAGACGAAGGACAGAGCCTCCTCAAGTCGGCCTGGCGCAGGCTACGGCGCAACCCGATGTTCCTGGTCGGTGCTGCGATCATCGGCCTGTTCGTGCTGGTGGCGGTGCTGGCCCCGTGGTTGGCCCCGCACGACCCGGCGATGCGGCTGTTGGAAGACCAGGTCTCCAACGCGAAGAACCAGATCCCACCGTCGCAGCCGGGCCACCCACTGGGCGGCGACCAGTACGGCCGCGACCTGCTGTCCCGCATCCTGCTGGGTTCGCAGCAGACGCTTCTGGTGGCGTTGTTGGCCACCGTGATCGGATTGGGCATCGGCACGGTGCTGGGCACACTCGCCGGTGCCTTCGGCGGTTGGGTCGACACTGTGGTGATGCGCATCGTCGACGTGATGCTGTCGATCCCGTCGCTG
>JAJYTH010000125.1 GCA_021793175.1 Actinomycetes bacterium | reverse complement strand
GCAGGGCGGGATTGGTGGAGGGTTTCCACACCAGAGCGAGCAGGGCGGGGATGTCGACGTCGTCCAGCGGGAGTGCGGTGAGCCGGTCCCGATAGTGCGTGGCCATCGATTCGCTGAGGACGGCGACGGCGAGTTCGCGGAAGGTCAGTTCGGCGAGCGCGTCGGCGGCGCTGGCCTCCCACGTGATCGTGGGTTCGATGCCGCGCACGGTGCAGGCTTCGTCGAACACCGCGCGCAGCCCGGTCCCGGGTGGCATGCAGGCGAGAGGATGGTCGACAAGGTCGCCCAGGCTGACTTGCGGCTGCGTCGCCAACGGGTGTCCGGGAGGGACGACGGCGACCAGTGGCTCGCTGATGATCGTCAGAGCGTTCAGGTCGTGCGGTGGGGCCCCGGCGGCTCCGACGAGCGCGAGGTCGAGGGTTCCTGCGCGGACGCCGTCGACGAGTCGGTCGGAGTTGTCCTCCCACAACGAGAGCTCGACACCGGGATGAGCGCGGTGGAACGCGGCTAAAGCGTCGAACAACGGTGTGAGGGTGCAGCCGATGACCATGCCGACGGTGAGGCGGCCGCGAAGCAGCCCGGTCACGTCGCTCACGGCCTGGTCGACGGCCGCGGCCGCGGCGAGGGCGGCGCGGGCGTGGTCGAGCGCGGCCCTTCCCGCAGGGGTCAGCGTGACCGTGCGCGTGGACCTGTCGAACAGGGTGGCCCCCAGCTCCCGCTCGAGTTGCCGGATCTGCGCACTGATCCCGGACTGGCTGACGTGCACTCGTTCGGCTGCCCGCGTGAAGTTCCGCTCCTCCGCGACCGCGACGAAGTATTCCAGCTGCCGCAGTTCCATAACTGTAGTTTCTAGCATTCAGCAGATTCATCTGTTGGACTTCTCATGGGTGTCGGGACCACGCTGGGAGGTACCGAAAGCGGAGCAGCAGGAAGAAACCCCCGGGAGGAACCATGTCGGGGCATGACAAGGTGGAGCGCGAAAAAGCGATGCGTCCCGAGGACCTCACGCGCTTGTTCGTCGAACGGTCCAACGCGGGCGATGCGGCCGGGGTCGCGGCGCTGTACGAAGAGGACGCGGTGCTGGCCTATCCACCCGGCAAGCAGACGGTGGGCCGGGCGGCTATTCAGGCCTTGTGGGAGAAGGTGCTGGCCGACCGGCCACACTTCGAACAGGAAACGCCGTTGCCGACCCTGATCAGCGGTGACATCGCACTCACCTCGACCGAGCCGAAGGACGGGGTGGGGGCTCGGGCGCAGGTGGTCCGCCGTCAGCCGGACGGAAGTTGGCTGCGCGTGCTCGACCAGCCCGAATTCGTCTCCCGCGCCGAGTAAACACACCGGTTCGACCCCCGGCTTCGGGGCACGGTGAGGAGGTGGGACGTGAACGCCCGTGGTGTCGACGAGAACTCGCGTCGGCACCACGGGCGAGCCCGAAGACCGTCTCCGGTTCCTCCCACCTCGACTACCGAGACGGGTAGAGCCCGGACCGACGTGCTGTGAACGTCGCGCCCCGCACCACCGCCTCCTTGACCCGGGCGGCGAGGCGTCCGGTGAGGACTCGTTCCCGTGGTCGGTCGTGGGCGTCGACGAACTGGATCACACCGTCGTCGCGGCCGAGGCTGAGGCACTGGAAGAAGTAGCGGAACCGCAACGGCCGCGGTGAGCGCCCGTGCGCACGCGCGGCGATGACATCACCGGCATACCGGCCGAGTGGTAGTGCGGTGGCACACGCCATCCGCAACGGAGAACCGTCGGGATGGTGGGCGGCCGCGCTGTCACCGACGGCGTAGACGTCCGGATGCGACACCGAACGGAGGGTGTCGTCCACGACGATCCGCCCCGCGCTGTCCACGGTGATACCGCTGCGCGCGGCCAGATCCGGAACACCGAACCCGGTGGCCCACACGACGAGATCCGTCGTCATCGTGTTCCCGTCGGCCAGTTCGACGGCGTCGCTGTGCACCTCGACGACCTTCGCATCGGTACGGACCTCGACACCCAGTCTGTCGAACACGCGACGCAGATGCGCACGCCCTCGCTCGGACAACCCGGCCCCGGGTTCCGTGTCCGTCACCAGCCGAACCTCGAGACCCGGATACGTTTCGGCCACCTCCGCCGCGGTCTCGATCCCGGTCAGTCCGCCCCCGACCACCGTCAGGGTCCCTTCTTGTCGGGCCATGGTGGCGACCTTGTCCCGCAATGCTTGTGCTTCGGCGGGGCCGGCCACGGTTGCGGCGTGCTCCGCCACGCCCGGTGTGCT
Organism: Actinomycetes bacterium; assembly: GCA_021793175.1. GTDB lineage: Bacteria > Actinomycetota > Actinomycetes > Mycobacteriales > Pseudonocardiaceae > Saccharomonospora. The sequence goes on along the minus strand of JAJYTH010000125.1, from coordinate 5,628 downwards.
CGTGTCGGCCACACTCCCCAGCGCGTACACGAGAGTGTCGTACGGCACCGGCGTGTCCAGGGAGTCGACGGTCACCTCCCGGCGTTCCGTGTCGATCGTTCGTACGCTTCCCACCACCAGCTCGATGCCCGCTGTGCCGAGTATGTCGGTCAAGGGGTATCGGCGGAGTCGCTGGCCGGCCGCAAGCTGGTGCAGCCGCACCCGTTCGACGAAATACGCGCGGGGATTGATCAGGGTGATGCGTGCGTCGGGTAGCCGTCGAGCGGCCCGCAGCGCCGCCGCGAGTCCTGAATAGCCTGCACCTATCACCACGATGTGTTGAGTCACCGGTTCCCGTCCTTTCCTCAGGGGCACCGGTTGAGCCGCGCAGGCCCGTTTTTCCTGACAATAGCGAGTATGGCATCAATCACAGGTTCGGCAATTGGGCCGCGAGGAAGGTGAGTTTGTCGGGGTTGGCGACGATCCGGATGTCGGAGATCCTGCCCGCGTGGACCTCCAGCACCACGGCCAGCAGGGGGTGTCCCTCCGCGATCGCCACCATCCCGGGCCGACCGTTGATCTCCATGACCCGAACACTCAGTCCCGACACGGGACGGCTCATCCATCCCAAGTACCGGGCCACGCGTTCGGCACCACGCACCGGACGCCGCGCCGCTGTGGTGTTGCCGCCGCCGTCGGCCCATGCGACGACGTCGTCCGCGAGCAGTTCCTGTAACGCGGTGAGGTCACCGTTTCGGGCTGCGACGAGGAAGCGCCGGGTGATGCGTTCACCGTCGGCGCGGGACGCCGAGAAGCGTGGGCGCTCGTCACCGATGCGCCGTTTCGCGCGGTGGTAGAGCTGTTGGCAGTTCGCCTCACTCAGGCCGAGGATCTGCGCGATCTCTCGGTGTCGGTAGCCGAAGGCGGAACGCAGCACGAACACGGCACGTTCCGGGGGTGTCAATCGCTCCAGGAGCAGAAGGAAGGCCATCGACACGGACTCGCGCTGCTCGACGGTGTCCAACGGTCCCAACGCGGGGTCGGCGGTCGCCACGGGTTCGGGTAGCCACGGCCCCACGTAGTCCTCCCGGCGGGCCCGCGCGGACGTCAGTCGGTTGAGGCAGAGATTGGTGACCACCTTGGTCAGCCAGGCCGCGGGGTTGTCGATCGTGGCGTGGTCCGCTTCATGGAAACGAAGGAAGGCGTCCTGGATGACGTCCTCGGCTTCGCCGGCCGAACCCAGAAGCCGGTAGGCCACCGCGAACAAGCGCGGGCGCTGCGCCTGGAACTGTCGCAGCGCTTCCGGTCGGACCACGCGTCCGAGCATACAGAGCCTGCCACGCATATCCGGCTGTTCTCACTGCCATCTCGTCAACCGCCGTTCGACACCGACGAGTAGTTGATTGAATCCGACACCGACAACCGCGATGGTCACGATGCCCGCGTACATGGACGGGACGGCGAAGTTGTACTGCGCATCGTTGATCAGAAACCCCAGTCCCGCCTTCGCACCGACCATCTCCGCGGCGATCACCACGACGATCGCGGCCGCCCCGGCCAACCGGAGGCCGGTGAAGATCGTGGGAATCGATGCGGGCAGGACCACCTTGCCGAACAGCGTCAACGGCGGCAGGTTCAACGATCTGCCCAACTTCAGCAGGATCGGGTCGACGTTGCGCACCGCGGTGATCGTGTTGAGCAGGATCGGCCAGGTGCAGGCGTAGACCACGATGGCGATCTTGGACGTCTCGCCGATGCCGAGGAGCAGCACGAACACCGGAAGCAGAGCCAGCGCGGCGGTGTTGAGGAACAACTGCACCAGTGGCGTGAGCACATCGGAGATCACCTTGTACCAACCGATCACGATGCCGAGCGGAACGGCGATCGCCACCGCGATCCCGAATCCGGACAGTGAGCGGGTCAGGCTCGCCTGAACGTGCTGGAGGAGTTGTCCGTTGCCGATCAGCTCACCGAGTTCGACCACCACCTCGGAGAACGGGGGGAGGAACGTGGAATCGACCAGACCCACCGCCGGAGCGAACTCCCACCCGGCGAGCAGTACGAGGATCGCGATCGATCGGACGAGGACACCGGACAGCGCCCATCCGACTCGACGGGCCACGCTCACGCGAGCGGGGACGCCCCCGGTGCTGCCGGGGCTTCGTCGACCGATTTCGATCTTCTTCTCGGGTACCGTGGGAGCGCTCATGCCGGCGACCCCTCCTTGAACGTCCGTGCGCGCACGACCTCGTCGTGCAGCAGTGTCCAGACCTTGTGTCGATAGTGGGCGAATTCCGGGGTCGAACGAACGTCGCCCGTCGACTCCCGGTCCAAATCTATGTCCACAACAGACTTGACTCGACCCGGGCGGGAGGTCAGCACCGCCACCCGTTGTCCGAGGTAGACGGCTTCGTCGATGCCGTGCGTGATGAACACGACGGTCTTTCCGGTACGTCGCCAGATGCGTCGCAGCTCGTCCTGCAAGGACTCCCGGGTCTGCGCGTCGAGCGCGGCGAACGGTTCGTCCATCAGGAGTACCTCGGGGTCGTGGGCGAGGCTGCGTGCGATCGCCACACGCTGCTTCATCCCGCCGGAGAGTTCATGCGGATACCGGTCGGCGAAAGCGGCGAGCCCCACCAGGTCGAGGTATTCGCGAGCCAGCTCCGCTCGCTCCTTGCGCGGGACACCGGTGGCCTCCAAGCCGAATTCGACGTTGCCTTGCGCGGTGCGCCACGGCAGCAGGGCGTACTGCTGGAAGACGACGCCGCGGTCCGACCCCGGCCCGGTCACCTCTTCGCCGTCGAGCAGGATGCGTCCCGAGGTGGGGGTGAGCAGGCCGGCGAGAAGGTCCAACAGTGTGGATTTGCCGCAGCCGCTGGGCCCCACCACGGTCAAAAGTTCACCGTCGGCGACATCCAGGTCGATCGACGCGAGCGCCGTGAGACGCTCACGACCGTCGCGGACGGGAAACGTGCGTCCGACACCTTGAAAGCTGATCTTCGTGGTCACGACCGGGAATCCTTCGCGTAGGGATTGAACTCGTTGGTGTAGATGCCGCGGATGTCGACCGTGCTCTTGTCGATGTCGCCACGTTCACTCAGCCAGTCGGCCCAGAGCCGCAGCTCCTCGTCCTTGATCACGCCCCCGGTCCCCGCCACACCGTAGGATCGCCAGTACCGCAGTGGCTCGATGTCCTCGTTGCGCTTGCGGTCCGTGATGATCCTCGTGAATCGTTCGACGACTTCCTCGTGTGGTGTCTTCCTGCTCCATTCGATGGCCTTGGCCACCCCGGTGACGAAGGTGCGCACGGTCTCCGGGTTACGGGCGAGGAAGTCGTCACGGAACACGTACGTGCCCGCCGTGAAGTCGCCGAGCAGTTCGTGGTCGCTGAACAGTTTGCGGATCCCACCACGTTCCAACGCCTTCTCCCGGAGGACGCCGCTGAGGACGGCGACCTCGATCTGCCCCCGTCGAAGCGCCTGTTCGGTGCTGACCGGCGGTATCACGGTCGGCTCCACCCGCGCACGCTCGGCCTGTGACAGGCCGTGGCGTTCCAGGTAGATGTCCAGCATGGCCTCGCTGTGCGCGCCGAGGGTGTTCATGCCCACCTTCGCGCCCATCAGGTCCCGAGGTCCCGTGATCGGGCTGTCCTCGAGCACGTAGTAGCCGCTGGCCTCGTCCTCGTCGACGCCGTAGTAGCCGATGACCGCGGTGATCGGTGCCCTGCGTGCGGCCAGTTTGACCACCGCGCCGTTGAACGCGCCGCCGAAGTCCACCTGGCCGGTCGCGGCGGATTGGATGTCCTGTGGTCCGCTGATGGTGTTGCCTACCCATTCGAGCGTGACATCGCCGAGGTAGCCGAGGTCCGCCGCCAGTTCGGGCGGAGTGACTTGGCCTGCCCAGCCCTGATAACGGATCGTCCCGGTGTTCCCGCTTGCGGAACCGCAACCGGTGAGCGTTCCCGCTACGGCCGTGAGCCCGAACGTGGCAAGTCCGAGGAATCGTCGTCGGTCGATGGTCGTCACTGATGTCGTCCTTTGCGACGGGGGAACGAGAACCCGAATCGATGAGAACAGGTTTCGTGCAGGAAGAAACTATTCTTCGGAAATGGGATTTGAACGTGTTGATACGGTTCCCGGTCGTCCTTCTTCCTCATCCCGGTGGCTGACGGGGATGAGTGGTCCGAAGCGGTTCATGCGGCCAGAGTGACACGTCCGCGCTGGGGTGATCAACGGTTTCCCGGGGTTGTCGCAATGACGGAGAGATTTTCCCACCCCATGGGAGAAATTGTTTTCACGTCGTAAATATATTGCCCGATTCGGAGTGTCGACAACAGACTGAAAACGTCGGCACGCGAATGTAGGGAGCGCAGAATGAGCGTGGACACAGCAGCGGAACACAGAACCGACATCTCGGTGACCAAGATCGGGGGCAACATCGGAGCCCGCATCGACGGTGTGTGGCTCGGCGGCGACCTCGACGAGGCGACGGTGGCCCGGATCCGAGCGGCGCTTTTGGAACACAAAGTCGTCTTCTTCCGGCAGCAGCATCACCTCGATGACGCCGGACAGCAGGCGTTCGGGCGACTGCTCGGTGAACTCACCCAGCCACATCCGACCGTGCGCAGCGTCGGACTGGGGAACATCCTGCCGATCGACGCCGAATACGGCCGGGCGAACAGCTGGCACTCCGATGTCACCTTCGTCGACCGCATCCCGGCTTTCAGTGTGTTGCGTGCGGTCACGATCCCGCCTTACGGCGGTTCGACGGTGTGGGCCAACACCGCCACCGCCTACGCCAATCTGCCCGACTCGCTCAAGGCTTTGGCCGAGAAGCTGTGGGCCGTTCACACCAATCTCTACGACTATTCACGTCATGTCGACGAGCGTCGCATCGGCGGTATCGACGTGAAGGAGCGGGACTACCGTGATGAGTTCCGTTCCGAAGTGTACGAGACCGAGCATCCCGTCGTCCGGGTCCATCCCGAGACCGGTGAACGCGTACTGTTGCTCGGCCACTTCGTCAAGCACCTCGTCGGACTGTCCTCCGCCGAGTCCAATGTGATCTTCAACCTGTTACAGGCGCGGATCACCCGGCTGGAGAACACCGTCCGTTGGCAGTGGCGACCCGGTGACGTGGCGATCTGGGACAACCGCGCCACCCAGCACTACGGAGTGGCCGACTACGACGACCACGCGCGCCGACTGCACCGGATCACCGTCGCGGGCACTGTTCCGGAGAGTGTCGACGGCGTACGCAGCACCGCCCGGGTCGGGGACGCGTCACATTACTCGTCCGTGGGTTGATCGCGAGGCGACTGGACTTCCGTCGGAGGTTCCTTTCGGGGTGGGACGTCCCTGTCGCCGGTGTGGGACGTCCGGCCGGTGGGCCGCCCGTCGCTGTGCGGTGGCGGGCGGCCCAGCCGGACGTGGTCTCTGCGGACGGTTCAGGCGTGCCGTGCTTGGGCGTGGAGCCGGGCCATCGGCCGATAGTTCGTGGCGTTGGCGCGGATCGCGTCCTGTTCCTGCGGGGTCAGGGGGCGTCGGACCTTGGCCGGGACACCCGCGACGAGGGAACCCGGCGGGATCTCCGTCCCCTCGAGCACCACGGCCCCCGCGGCGACCAGCGTGCCCGCTCCGATCCTGGCCC
>JAJYTH010000023.1 GCA_021793175.1 Actinomycetes bacterium | reverse complement strand
GGCGCGGGCGGCATCATGCTGCCCAACCACTCCCCGCTGGTCATCGCCGAACAGTTCGGGACTCTGGCGACGTTGCATCCCGGCCGCATCGACCTCGGGCTCGGCCGTGCGCCGGGCACCGACCAGAACACGCTGCGCGCGTTGCGTCGCGACCCCACCTCGGCGGACGCGTTCCCACACGATGTGCGGGAGCTCCAGGCCTACCTGCGGGGCGAGAGCCTCATCCCCGGAGTCGACGCCATCCCCGGCAAGGGCACGAACGTGCCGCTGTACATCCTCGGCTCGTCGCTGTTCGGCGCGCAGCTCGCCGCCGCCCTCGGACTGCCGTACGCGTTCGCGTCGCACTTCGCCCCGGACGCGTTGCAGCAGGCCGTCGCGGTGTACCGCGAGAAGTTCCAGCCGTCCGAGCAGCTGAAAGAGCCCTACGTCATCGCGGGCGTCAACGTGATCGCCGCCGACGACGAGACCGAGGCGCAGGAGCAGTACCGCACGATGAAGCGCCAGCGCGTGAACCTGCTGCTGGGGCGCCGGGGCCGTAAGTTCACCGACGAGGAAGCCGACCTGGTCCTCGACTCGCCGCACGGCGCGCAGCTCCTCAACATGATCAAGTACACGGCAGTGGGGACGCCCGACAAGGTCAAGACCTTCCTCGACGACTTCGCCACCCACGCCGATGCCGACGAACTCATCACCGCCCACCAGTCGCCCTCGGTGAAGCAGCGGCTTCGCTCCGTCGAACTTCTGGCCGATGTCGCGGGTCTGAAGTCGTGATCCTGTAACGGAGCTCGCGTTTGTGACCAACACCTCGGGGCTTGTGTGTTGAGCTTCGGGCCAGGGGGCTCATCGTGGCCGGACGAGGGGATGGCGTCAGGTGAGCGGGCAACGCGACGAACAAGGTGACGACATGGCGACGCACGAGGAGACGCTGGCGCAGCTCTACCAGGGCGTGGAGCATTGCGAGAACATCCACAACGCCATTCAGCACGCGCTGCTGATGGCGACGAATCTGTCGGAGTCGCTGCAGAACAGCCTCGGCGGTACGGGGGCCTACGACGAGGTGGGAGGTTACAGCGAGAGCGTGCTGACCCAGCTGCAGCTGTCGGCGCAGACGGTGGAGCAGACCAAGCAGGCGATCGAGAGCCTGATGGTGCGCTTCGACATCGTGTACTGACCCCCGGTCACATCAAGGCTTCCGCCGCACCAGGCGGGACACGTACCCCGCGCGCACCAGTCGCCGGTAGGCGGCCTCGACCTTTGGGGGCACGTCCTGGGCGACGATGAATCCGCGCCGGGCATAGACGAGGATGCGCTGGGTCTCCCCGACGAGCATGTGCACGACCTGGTCGGCGTCGCCGATCGTGGCCAGGTACTCGTCCAGGTCCGTCGGCGCGGCCGAGCAGCGGACATCCAGTCGAGGCCACTGCCTGCGGCTGGTGGCGTAGGCCCTCCGCTGGTGGTAAGGCTTGCACACCAACGTCGCGGTGTGCGTCGGGACACCCCGGTCGGCCAGTAGCCGCCGGGTGAATCGGATGTTCTCACCGGTGTTGCGGGCGTGCGGCTCCACCAGGATCGCGTCGTCGGGCACCCCCAGTTCCAGGGCCCGTTCGCGGTAGTGCGCGGCTTCACCGCGGGGAAAGAGCCGCGCCGTGGTGGGTGTGGTGGCCCCGGTGAACACCAGCAGCTCGAAGCGGCCCTCGCCGAACAGTGCGGCGGCGTGCTCGGCCACCCCCAGGTCGTGGCTGCCCAGGCCGATGCCCACGTCGCTGCGCCGCGGTGCGTGCCGCAGCACGTGGTAGTCCCACAGCGTGAGGGCGTCGTCGTACACCGTGTCGGGTAGCGCGGTCGGGGCCCGTCGTGTCATGAGATATGGGTACCGTCCCGCGGCGGAACCGAAGCCGCCCGCCTCGGTCTCGGGCCGGTGTTCGTTTTTGTCAGGTGCTCCGGGTGTCGGTCCTGGGCAGCGGTTCCAAGGCTGTGTGCACGTCCGACAGGTGTTTGGGCCACGCCTCCTTGATGGCTTCCCACGCGGCGCGGAGCGACACGTCTGTGGCCAGGACGAGGACTGGTCCCTCGCCCCAGCGGCTGGCCACGACGGTGCCGACCCTGTCGGCCTCGTCGGGCAGCGGTGCGCCGCCGGGGAGGAAGTCCACGGTGAGTGAGGCGCCCGAGCCAGTACCCGTCACGTCGTCGGTGACGCCTTGCATGGCCACGCGGTAGCCGCGTAGAACACTGCGCGCGTGTCGGTCTGTCGGGAACGGGCTGGCGGGGTGGGCGGCGTTGTACGCCTCCACGGACTCGAACAACTCTGGCGTCACGGTGGTGAATTCTACCTTGACGTTAGGGAAAGGTTTCCTGGCCGTTGGGGTGTTCTCCCAGCTTGTATGTCTACTGTGGACGGACTGCGTTCAAGATCAAGAAGGAGTACGGTGATCATGTTGCAAGCCGAGGAAATGAGGTCCATCTCGTGGGTGAGCACATGCGCATCGGTGCAGTCGCGGCACGGACCGGGCTGTCCCTGCGCACCATTCGCTACTACGAGGAAGTCGGACTGGTGACTCCCAGTGCTCGCAGCCAAGGCGGCTTCCGGCTCTACACCGAGCCCGATGTGGCGCGCATCAATCTCATCCGGCGCATGAAGCCGCTCGGGTTCCAGCTCGAGGAGATGAAAGAGCTACTGGGCCTGCTGTTCCCGGTGTCCCGGCCCGACGGCGAACCCGTGGTGCTGGAGGAACACGAGCTACGCAGACTACGGGAGTTCACGGAGAAGGCCGAACGCCGCTGCGCCGAGCTGCGCGCCACTCTCGACACGGCCGAGGAGTTCGCCGCTCTGCTACGCGACAGTCTCGCCCGGCACACGGAGCGTGCCCAGAACACCTGAGCCGTCACCGCCGAGCACGGCGTCAAGCCAGCCGCTCGGCACAGCGGTGGAGTCGCTCGGCCGCCTCCAGCCGCCCCACCACGTGTGGTGAGAACGCCGTGTACCCGCTGTGGGCCCCGGCGAGCGCGCCGGCCATCGCGGCCACGGTGTCGGTGTCCCCGCCCGCCAGGATGGCGAACCGGATCACCTCCTCCGGGCGGCCGGAATGGCGCAGGAAGGACGACAACGCCAACGGCACGGACCCCGACGCCGAGACGTCGTTGCCGAGCACCTCGGCGGCGTGGCCCGGCTCGGCCTCCCGCTCGCAGAGCTCGACGACCAGGTCCAGCTTCTCGCGCCACAGCGGTGTGGGCAGAACCTCCCGCAGCGGCTCCACGAACTCCCGCGCCCGCGCGGAGTCGGTGGGGGAAAGACGGAGGGCGAGGTGGGCGGCCACGGCCTGACACACCGCGCCGTGCAGCGCGTCGGCGTGGGCGTGGGTCACCTCGGCGCTGCGGCGCGCCAGCTCCACGACCTCCCGCACGTCACCGCCGACGAGTGCGGCCGGTGCCACCCGCATCGCGCCGCCGTTGCCGAAGGAGCCCTCGGGGAACACGGCCCTGATGGCCTCTCGCCACGGTGTGCCGGACATGATGAGCCGGAACGACCGGGTCACTCCGCCGCCGTACCCGCGCCAGGGTTCGGCCTCCCAGGTCTCGGCGAACTCCCGGGCGAGCACATCGGCGTCCACGTATTCGCCGGCACGGGTGTTCCCCTCGGTGATCCGGTGTGCCAGGTGCCGGGCCAGTACCAGCGCCAACGCCGTGTCGTCGGTGTGGACCAGGGGCTCGGTGGCGTTCTCCGCGGCCACGACGTCGGCGTGGGTCACCTCGGTCCTGTCCTCGAACGGCGCGCCGAGACAGTCGCCGAGGGCCAGGCCGAACATCAGGCCGCGGGCTTTGTCGAGGCGGGAGGAGTCGATCGTCTCGGACATCTCGGTCATCGCGGATCCCCTCGCTGGTTCGTGCCGTCGGCGTCGGTGCCTCCGGGTGGTCGCCGGTACTCTGGCCGGGATATGTGTTCTCTCAAGCAGGCTTTCGGTCAGGACAGCGTCGCATGAGTGCCGGTGCGGACGCAGCTACTTCCTCGGACGGTGATGTCGCGGCGCAGGCGCGCCGACGGCGGTCGTTCGCCGTCATCAGTCACCCTGACGCGGGTAAGTCGACGCTGACGGAGGCGCTCGCCCTCCACGCGCGCATGATCTCCGAGGCGGGAGCGGTGCACGGCAAATCCGGTCGCCGCGGAGTGGTGTCGGACTGGATGGAGTTGGAGCGGGCGCGCGGCATCTCCATCACATCGGCGGCGTTGCAGTTCTCCTACGGCGACTCGGTGATCAACCTGTTGGACACGCCGGGGCACGCGGACTTCTCCGAGGACACCTATCGGGTGTTGGCGGCCGTGGACTCGGCGGTGATGCTGCTGGACGCGGCCAAGGGGCTGGAGCCGCAGACGCTGAAACTGTTCGACGTCTGCCGACACCGGGGCATCCCGGTGATCACGTTCGTCAATAAATGGGACCGCCCCGGCCGGGAGGCGTTGGAGCTGTGCGACGAGCTCAGCGAACGCCTCGGATTGACCCCGATGCCGTTGACCTGGCCGGTCGGTGAGGCAGGGCACTTCCGGGGAGTGCTGGACGTCACCGACGGTTCGTTCGTGCGGTACGCGCGCACGGCCGGCGGGGCCACGGTGGCCCAGGAGAAACGCCTGCCCGCCGAGTGGGCCGAGGCCGAGGAGGGCGACGCGTTCACGCGTGCCGTCGAAGAGGCCGAGCTGGTGGCCGCCTCGGGTGGCGAGTTCGATGTCGCGCGGTTCCTGGACGGTTCGGCCTCGCCCGTGTTGTTCGGTGCGGCGGTGCTGAACTTCGGTGTGCGGCACCTGCTGGACCTGTTGGTGGAGTTGGCGCCCAGACCCGAGCCGTGGGTGGACGTCGACGGCGAGCCACGGCCGTTGGACGCCGATTTCTCGGCTTTCGTGTTCAAGGTGCAGACGGGGATGGACCCGGCGCACCGCGACCAGGTGGCGTTCGCGCGCGTGTGCTCCGGGGTGTTCGAACGAGGCATGGTGGTCACCAACGCCACCACCAAACGGCCGTTCGCCACCAAGTACGCCCACCAGGTCTTCGGCCAGCAGCGTTCCACAGTGGACATCGCGTACCCGGGTGATGTGATCGGGCTGGTCAACGCCTCGGCACTGCGGGTGGGGGACACGCTGTACTCGGGCAGACCCGCGGTGCGATTCCCCGGCTTGCCGAGCTTCGCGCCCGCGCACTTCGCCGTGGCCAGGCCCGCCGACCTCAGTAAGTCCAAGCAGTTCCGCAAGGGCGTGGAACAGCTCGGGTCCGAGGGCGTGGTGCAGATCCTGACCTCCGACCTGCGAGGGGACGCCGCCCCCGTGTTCGCGGCCGTGGGACCCATGCAGTTCGAGGTCGCCGCGCACCGGATGGAGCACGAGTTCAACTCGCCGGTGAAGCTGGACCGACTGCCTTACTCGACGGTGCGCCGGCTCGTCGACCCCGCCCAGCGGGCGCTGGTGGACGCCGGACGCAGCAGCGAGGTGCTCACCCGCGCCGACGGCACCGACCTCGCCCTGTTCGCCGACGACATGAGCATGCGCATCCTCCTGCGCCGCCACCCCGACCTGCGGTTGGAGCCGCTGGTCGCGGCGGGTGAGTGACGCCGCTCCGAACACCCTTATCGTGCGCGACAGGCACGACTGTGAACGCGCGATGAAGACTGTGGGACCGCCGAACGGCGGTGCCGCGGGAAAGGAGTGATCGTTGCCGGAGCTGAGGGAGCCGTTGACGCGAGGACTGTCGCAGCTGTGGGAGCTGGACGAAGTGATCTGGGAGGGGGACACGGCCTTCCAGCACGTCGTCATCGCCGAGACGGAACAGGGAGTGTCGCTGTTTTGCGACAGCGACCCGCAGAGCACGGAGCTGGCGCAACAGCACTACCACGACGCCCTGTTCGTTCCCGCCGCTCTGCTCGCCGAACGCGTCGAGCGGGTGCTCGTCGTCGGCTCCAGCGAGGGCGTGGTCAGTCAGCTCGCCGTCGCGGCCGGGGCCACCCACGTCGACCACGTGGACATCGACCGCGAGGTGGTCGAGTTGTGCGCCGAGCACCTGCCGTACGGGTACACGCCCGACGAACTGGAACGGGCCGTGCGCGGCGACGGACCGGTGAGGATGCACTACGGCGACGGCTGGGAGTTTGTGCGCCGGGCCGCCGAGAACGACGACGAGGACACGAAGTACGACGTCATCGTCGCCGACCTGCCCGGCGAACGGGAGGACGACGCGCAACACAACCGGCTTTTCGGCACCGAGTTCCTGCGTCACTGCGTGGGCGCTTTGCGCGAGGGCGGCGTGGTGACGTCGCAGGTCGGTTGTCCGACGCTGTGGCTGAACACGATGTTGCGGCGGGCTTTGGCGCGGTTCTCCGAGGTCTTCGGCACCGTGGCCTACCACGGCTCCGACGAGTTCGACTGGGCGTTCTGCGTGGGCAGGCCGGATGTGGTGGCCGACCCGACGGCGCGGATGCTCGAGCGCTTCGCCGAGCTGCCGTATCGCCCGGTGACCCTGGACGCCGAGGCACTGGTGGCCAACAGCGTCCTGCCGTACACGCTGCGCAAGGAGGGCATCGCTTCGTGACCGACCGGCCCGGGCGGCCCGCGAGCGCTTAGAGCCGTGTCGCTTGTGCCGTCGTCGCGGCTGGGTCCGCCGTCAGAGCCAGCCGCGTTCCCGGGCCTTCTTGGCCGCTTCCGTGCGGTTGCGGGCGTCCAATTTGGCCATCGCGGCGGACAGGTAGTTGCGGACGGTGCCCTCGGCCAGGTGCAGCCGTCGTGCGATGTCGCGATTGGTCGCCCCGTCGGCCACCTGGCGCAGCAGTTCGCGTTCGCGGTCGGTGAGCCGGTCGGTGTGGTCCCAGGCAGCCAACGCCAGTTCGGCGGCGACGATCGTTCCGCCTGCGTGGACCTTGCGCAACGCATCGGCCAGCTCGCCGATCGGCGCGTCCTTGAGCACGTAACCGGTGACCCCGGCACTCATGGCGCGCCGCAGATAGCCGCTGCGGGCGAAGGTCGTGACGATGAGCACCCGGGCGCGACTTCCGCGTCGATGCAGTTCTGCGGCCACGTCGAGGCCGCTTCCGCGGGGCATCTCGATGTCGGTGACCAGCACGTCCGGGTCGTGCTCCGCGACCGCGGCCAGCGCGTCGGCCCCGTTCGTCGCGGTGGCGCACACCGTGATGTCCGGTTGCAGGTCGAGCAACTCGGCGAACGCCTCGACGACCATCGTCTGATCCTCGGCCAGCACCACCCTGATCTTGTCACCGCCGCCGGACATCAGGTCGCCACCTGCAGAGGTACCGCGATCGTCACCGTCGTGCCCGCCGAGCCGGAGTGTTCGACCCGGCCGCCGAGCACGCTGATCCGTTCGCGCATCCCGGTCAGTCCGTTGCCCGCCCGGTGCCGCCCACCGACTCCGTCGTCGGCGACCACCAACCGCAGTTCCTCGTCCACCACCGACAGGGTGACACAACAGGTCCGCGCGCAGGCGTGCCTGGCGACGTTGGTGATCGCCTCCCGCAACGCCAGCGCCAGTTCGTGTTCGGTGGACCCGACGAGCTTCAACGACCTGTCGCATCGAGTCATCAGTTCCACGCCCGCGCTCGACAGTGTCTCCCGCGCCGACTCCAGCTCGGTGTCGAGATTCGTCTGCCGAAGACCGCTGACGGTGGCGCGCACTTCGGTCAGTGCGGCCCGTGCGGTCCTCTCGGCCTTGGCCGCCGCGTCACGAGCACGATCCGGGTCCGTGTCGACGAGGTTCTGGGAAAGCTGTGCGTGCATGATGACCGACGTGAGCGAGTGACCGAGCAGGTCGTGCAGTTCCCTGGCGATGCGTTCCCGCTCGGAGACGGTGGCGAGGTGCTCGATCCTGGCGTTGCGCAGTCTCAGCTCCGCCGCCTTCCGGTCGCGCCCCGCCTGCTCAATCTGGGTGAAGCCGATGATCCAGATGAACAGCAGCGGCGGCCCCAGCCCCCACAGCCGCTGTGGCAACGGTATCGGGGACAGCGCCAACAGCGCGCACAACACCACCGTCAGCCCGCCGAACCAGCGCAGCGCCACCCGCCGTGATTCCCGGATACCGGCTATGGCCGCGGCGTAGACGAACAACACCGCGGCACCCGAGTTCAGCGGAGTGGTGACGACCCCGAGCATCGTCATGGGAACGACCGATCCCCAGCGGGCCAGTTCGGGACGCGCCCAGGCGAGCATGTACATGGGCAGGAACACCAGGACGACGCCCACCACCAGCGCCCAGCCCCACGGGCCCGAGCCCGGGTCGTAGATCGGGTGTATGACGAGGAAGACGAGGTAGACGAGGTGGATCCAGCCGAACTCCGACCACCACGAAGGACCGTCGGTGGAAGCCGCCGGTCCTTCGTGGGAAGCGTGTTCGGTGGTGGTCATGGCCGTGCCCGACGATAGGCCAGCGCGGCCATGACCACCATGACCGCGGTCCAACCGGTGAACACCGCGAGATGCCCGGCGACGGCCGCGCCGTCGAGCTGGGCCATCGCCAGCTCCGCGAGGTGATACGTCGGCAGAACGTTCGCGACGGTGCCGAAGAAGTCGGGCAGGACGGCCAACGGCATCCACAGTCCGGAGACGACCGCGGTCGGCATCAGGATCGCGTTGAGTATCGCCGTCGTAGCGTTCGGACTCGCCAGGAAACCCACCGCCAGACCGAGCAACGCGAACGGCGTCGCGCCGAGCAGCAGCACGACGTACAGACGCAGCAGTTGAAGCGGCGATGCCTGCAGTGTCCCTGTCAACGCCGCGGTGAGGGTCATCGCCAGCAGCACTCCGCCCGAATACGGCACTGCGGCGAGCACTTTGCTCGCGAGCGTCACAGGCAACGGCACCGCCTGCACCCGCTTCACGCGTAACCATCCGATGTGCCGGTCCTGTGCCACGCCGATTCCCGGGTTCAGCAAGGTCACGGCCAGCACGCCGAACGTGCCGAAGGTGGCCAACATCCGGGTGCCCGAGGACAGGTCCTCGGCCGGATGGTGGCCGAACATCGACACGAACAGGGCGAAGAAGCCCACCGGCATCAGGATCGAGAAGAACAGCGCGGTGGGTTCCCGAACGATGCCGCGTATCTCGTCGAGGAGTTCCACGCCGAGCAACCGCCGGTTCATCGGGCCACCTCCCGCCCCACGTTGTGTGGCGAGGTCAGCGCCACGACGGCTTCTTCCAGGCTCGCGCCCTCGACCTGGAGATTGCTCAGCCCGGGGTCCTCGGCGAGCAGCAGTCGCAGTAGCCGCTCGGGATACCGCGTGCCGATGTGGACCAGACCACCGTTCCGCTCGAACGAGACCACTTCGGGCAGCGCGGTGAGTCGTTCGTCACCGAGGTCCGTGCGCGCGGTGATCGTGCGGTCCGGCAGCCGGGAGACCAGTTCCTCCGGGGGCGCCGAGGCCAGCACTCGGCCGTGGTCCAGCACCACGGCCCTGTTCGACACGGCCGCCGCCTCGTCGATCAGGTGTGTGGTCAGCAGTATTCCCGTGCCCATCGCCCGCCGTTGTTCGAGGACCTGCCAGAACCTCCTGCGTGTGGGCACGTCCAGCCCGACCGTCGGTTCGTCCAGCACCAGCAGCTTCGGGTCGGTGACCAGCGCCATGGCGAGCTGCACGCGTTGTTTCTGACCTCCGGACAGCTTCGCCACGCGGCGCTCGGTGAGGTCGGTGAGTCCCAGTTCCGCCATGATCGGTGCCGCACTTGAGCGCGGCCGTCCCCCTCGAACGGCCGCGCCGGAGATGAGCTCGCCGACCTTGAGCGTCCCCGGGTAACCTAGCGACTGCTGCACGACTCCCAGACCGCGGCGGGTGCGGGCGTTTCGCGGATCACCACCGGCCAGGTCGATCTCACCCTGTTGCCGGGGTAGAAGCCCCACGACCAGATTCACCAGTGTCGTCTTTCCCGCGCCGTTGGGGCCGAGCAGCGCCACACATTCCCCCGCCCCGACGGTCAGGTCCACGGCGTCGAGGGCCACTGTCCCGCCGTAGCGGTGCCCTACCCCCCGGACTGTCAGCACTGTTCGCACGGTTCCTCCCCGTTGTTCCTGTGGGACACCGTGCTCTTTCGGTGGGGGTCGTGGGTAGTGACGTCGTGACACCACGAGGAGATGACGAATGTCAACCGTGGTCCGAGTGGTTCGCTCCTTTTCCGAGTGTTCCTTTCGTCACCGCGTAGTGAGCGCCGTGGTGAGGCACCACACGGCGGCCGCCGCGAGTGCGACGGCCACCACCCCCGGCCACCACTCGGACGTCGACAGGGCCAGGAACGCCTGGATCGCCGCCGTTGCCGCGAACGCCAGCGATAGGACAAATAGGACAAGACGGGTCGGGGGCCACCGTCTCGACGTGCGTCGTGGCATGGGCACCGGCCTCCTTGCTGCGGGCTATGTCCGGTATCGCACGTCTCGCGTCGGAAGTTACGCCTTCTCCACGGTGGTCGAGAACACATCCTGTGGCGTCTTAGGCGTCACCGCGGGAGAAGGAGAGAAACGGCATTTTCGTTCCTGGGAATTTCACCTCGGGCGTTCCGTGTCTCAATGCGACGAATCAGTCACTTCACGTTGTGGGAAGCAATTAACGGCGCGGGTCCCGGCCGTGAAACCGGGCACACCCACCGCGGAGGGCGCGGCGTCCTCGCCGGTGCTGAACAGTGGAAACGGATGTGCCCTGCGTCGAGGTGTGCGGGACGGCGAGGCCGTGGTGAGGACTCACATCACAGACGCCTATGCCGGACTTGCCGTCACAAATAGAGTGTGGAGTCGATATTTCACGACTGTGAGGCGGGCCTCTGGCCGCATGGCCGGTCACTGCACTCGTGGCTTGCGTGGACGCGCATCATGTTGACTGAAGCGAAGATCGCTGTTTAGTCTCACGCGCTAAGCGACGGCTTAGTATGGTGGGCGTTGCGTGAAGCTTGAAGCATCGGGTTGGGGGCCCAGAAACAAATACGTGTCGCTGGAAGGGCCTTGAGCGCGTTGTTGAACAAGAGTGCTGCCCCACGTCGTGGGCGTTCGACCATCCGCACCCGAGTGCTCGCCATCGCCTTCATCCCGAGCCTTGTCTTTCTCTTAACCGGTGTCGCGATAGCCGGCTACCTGGTCAACGACGCCATCCAGGTGCGGTCCTTCAGCACCAAGGTCCACGAGGCCGCCCAGCCCGCGGGTGTGTTGTTCGCCAACGTGCGTGAGGAACGCAGGTTGACGCTGCAGGAGATCGCGACCACGAGATCACTGCGGTCGGAGCTGGAGCAGCAGCGCCAGCGGACCGACGAAGCGGCCCGGCGAATGGCCGAGGACCTCGAAGGCATCGCCGAGGACGCGCCCGAGAACGTGCGGGAGAGCATCAGGCTCGCGCAGCAGCGAGTGGCGCAACTGGGCGAGTTCCGGCAGCGAGTGGACCGTGGACAGGCCTCGCTGCAGGAGGCGTACGACTTCTACAACGAGATCATCGACACCTACACGGTCGGACTGAACGGCGTGGCGCAGGAAACGCCGAACGCCGAGACCGCCTACAAACGCATGGTGGCGATGCCGTTGTTCGTCAGCGCGGACGGTATGTCCCGAGGCTACGCCCTGGCCGCGGCGGGCATCACCAGCGGCGGACTGACCGAACAGGAGTTTCGGGCCTACATCAGCCAGGTCGGCACCTACCACAACACGCTGGAACAAGCGGTTCCGGACATGATCCCGTCGGTCCGGCAGCAGTACGAACAACTCGTGGCCAGCGACGCGTGGGAGACGTTGACCCGCGTCGAGAACGCCTTCCTACGGGGCAACACCACCGATCTTCCGGTCGCCGAGCCCGCGTGGCATGCCGCCGCCGGCGAGGTCAGCGGGACGCTGTGGAACCTCTACGTGGAGCAGAGCACCGTGGCCACCGAGCTCGCGCTCGACGAGGCCGACTCGACGCTGATCACGTCGATCCTGGCCGGTGCGGGCGTCATCGCCGTGGCACTGGCGGTGTCACTGTTGGCGTGGCGGTTGTCCGACCGGCTGGCCAAACGTCTGGTGTCGCTGCGCGAGGCCACCCTCGAACTCGCCGACGAACGCATGCCCCGCATCGTCGAGCGGCTGCGCAAAGGGGAACAGGTGGACCTCGAAAGCGAGGTGTCCTACCTGGACCACGGTGACGACGAGATCGGTGAGGTCGCCGAGGCGTTCAACAAGGCACAGCGCACGGCCATCGCCGCCGCCGTCGAGGAGGCCGAGACCAGGGAAGGTACCCGCAAGGTCTTCCTCAACATTGCCCACCGCAGCCAGGTGATTGTGCACCGACAACTTTCGGTGCTGGACGCCGCCGAACGCAAGCAGGAGGACCCCGACCAGCTCGACCTGCTGTTCCGCCTCGACCACCTGTCCACGCGGGCGCGGCGCAACGCCGAGAACCTGATCATTCTCGGTGGGGAACAGCCGGGCCGACAGTTCCGCAACCCGGTGCCCATCATCGACATCGTGCGGGGCGCGATCGCCGAGACCGAGGACTACAAGCGCGTCAGCACGAACAAGATGCCGGGGACCGCCGTCGCGGGCCCGGCGGTCAGCGACCTCGTGCACCTGCTCTCCGAGCTGATCGACAACGCCACGTCGTTCTCACCTCCGCAGTCGCGGGTCGAGGTGCGGGGCGAGCTCGTGGGCCGAGGCGTGGTCATCGAGATCGAGGACCAGGGCATCGGCATGGAGGACGAGGAGCTGGAGCGCTTCAACGAGATGTTGCGCAACCCGCCGGACTTCAGCTTCATGGCGTTGTCCGACGAGCCCCGGCTGGGTCTGTTCGTGGTCGCCAGGTTGGCGGCCAAGCACAACTTCTCGGTGACGTTGCGGGATTCGGCCTACGGCGGCACACGGGCGATCGTGCTGGTGCGTTCCGAACTGCTCAGCGAGATCCCCACCGACGTCGAGGACGACGGCGACAACGCGATCGGCGCGGAGGAGACGACCGCGCTCACGGCCTCGGTCCCGGCGGGTGGCGGCGGTTCCGCCCCCGCGCTCAGCCGGATGACGCGGACGGCGAGGGCGGCGACGGCGGCGAGGGAGCTGCCGCGGCGTAACGGCAGTGAGCAGCTCAACGGCACCTTGCTTCCGAGTTCCTCTTCGGGTGGGGAGACGGGCGCATTGACCGTGCGCCGTACGCCCGTACGCCGCCCTGAGCCCGAGCGCGTGGAGGAGCCCGAGGAGCTGTCCACCGGAGGAGCCGACCGTTCGGCCCCGACGGACTCGACGCGCCCCGAACTGCCTCGCCGCGCGCGCCGTAGGGCGACCAGCGAACCATCCGAGGACGGCAGTGAAGTCGGAGCCGTGCAGGGACAACTGCCCCAGGACCCCACGCCGGAACAGGGACAGGACGAGTCGATCTCGGACAGCCTCGGCAGGCATGCCGCCACGAGAGGCCGGCGCGAGGTGGAGGAGTCGCCCGAAGTGATGTCGGAGACGGGCTTGCTGCCCGAACCGACGCAGTCCAACCCGACACAACACATACCCAGGCTGCCGAGGGAGCTGCCGAGAGCCGTACGCCCGCCCTCCGGGCCCCGACCCCGGCACGAGACGCGCCCGGCACCCGATCTGCCGTTCCGGCAGAGCGAGTCGGGTGGCCGCCATTCGTCGGCTGTGCCGTCACGCGGCTCGGGCGCGCTCAACGAGGACCGGCCACCGTTGCCACGACGACGGCGACAGCAGAACCTGGCGCCGCAGTTGAAGGAGAGCACCACCTCCACCGACCTCACAGGCATCGGCACGGGTGGCGACGACGACGAGTACACCACCACCCCGGAGCAGGCCCGAAGCAGGCTTTCGGCGTTCCAACAGGGAACCCGCCGAGCTCGACAGCACCACATCGGCAGTGACGATTCTGGAGACTGAGAACACCATGGCGAACTCGGTAGTCAACGAACTGGACTGGCTGCTCGACGACCTGGTGAGCCAGGTCGCCGGAGCCGATCGGGCTGTCGTGTTGTCGGCCGACGGCCTGCTCATCGGCAGGTCGAGTAACTTGTCCGAAGAGGACGGTGAACATCTTTCCGCCGTGGCTTCGGCGTTCCAGAGCCTCGCCCGGGGCACAGGACGCCACTTCGGTGGCGGGCAGGTTCGGCAGACCGTCGTGGAGATGGACCACGCGTTCCTCTTCGTGACGGCGGCCGGACGAGGCGCGTGTCTGGCATTGTTGACGGCGGAGGACATCGACATGGGCATGGTCGCCTACGCCATGAACATGATGGTGAAACGGGTCGGCGCGGTGCTCAGTGCCGCGCCACGGGTGGAGCCCCACGCCACGCCATGACTGACGACGACATCGGCAACGACGAGGAGACGTGGTTCGAGGAGGGCAGCGCCAGCCTGGTGCGCTCGTACGTGGTGACGGGCGGCCGGACCCGGTCGGACAACTACGGGCTCGACATGATGACGCTGGTGGTGGCGTTGTGCTCCCCGGACGAGGCCGCGCATCTGCCCACCGAGTACGAGAGGATCGTGCGCCTGTGCCAGCGCCCGATGTCCGTTGCGGAGGTCGGAGGTCACATCGATCTCCCCCTGCCGCTGGTGAAGGTTCTGCTCAGTGATTTGATCGAGCAGAATTACGTGATCTTCCGTAAGTCCGCGCCCCCGAGCGAAACACCCAACCAGCACATACTGCAGGCGGTTCTCGATGGCATCCGCAAACTCTAACGACCGACGCCTCACCGCGACGGCGGTGAAACTACTGATCGCCGGTGGTTTCGGCGTCGGCAAGACCACCATGGTGGGCTCAGTCAGTGAAGTCCCTCCGTTGCGGACGGAGGAGATGCTGACCTCGGCGTCGGAAGGCGTCGACGATCTCTCAGGGGTGGAATCGAAGACCACCACCACGGTCGCGTTGGACTTCGGGCGTATCACGATCAGCCCGGAGTTGATCCTGTACCTGTTCGGCACACCGGGGCAGGATCGGTTCTGGTTCATGTGGGACGAGCTCGCCCAGGGAGCCCTCGGCGCGGTGGTGCTGGCCGATACGCGCAGGCTGGAGACGTGTTTCCCGGCCGTCGACTACTTCGAACGTCGGGGCCTGCCGTTCGTCGTCGGGGTGAACTGTTTCGACAACGCCTACCGGTACGGCACCGAGGAGGTGCGTGCCGCGCTGGACGTGGACCCGGGTGTGCCGGTGTTGCTGTGTGACGCGCGGGACCGTCAGTCCACCAAGCAGGTCCTCGTCACGTTGATCCAGCACGTGATGTATTCGGCGAACATGGCCCCGGCCCGGTACTGACCCGGTACTGACCCGGGTGCGGCCCCCGCACCCCGTGTCCGCAGCCTGCGTCGTCGTGTCCGCAGTCTGCGTAGCCGTGTCCGCAGGTTGCGCAGTACTGTTCAGCGGGCCGCGGTCACACTGTCGGGCGAGTGAGCGTCAGCTCGGTTTACCGTTGATGGCCTGGTCGAGTAGCTGCACCGGGTGCAGCATCGGGATGTCGTCGTCGAGATAACGGCGGATCTGTAGCAGGCACCCCGGGTTGGCGGTCACCAGCAGGTCGGGCGTGACCGCGCGGATGTTGTTCGCTTTGCGTTCGCCGAGTTCGGCAGCGGGCTCGGGCTGCACCATGTTGTAGATTCCCGCCGAACCGCAGCACAGTTCGGCCTCCGGTAGTTCGACGAGCTCCACTCCGGGGATCGTGCGCAGCACAGCCCTCGGCTGCTCGCGCACGCGCTGGGCGTGGGAGAGGTGGCAGGCGTCGTGATAGGCGACCTTGGCGTCCACCCGCTTCCTGGGCGCACGGGGTTCGAGTTCGGCCAACAGTTCGTTGACGTCTCGCACTTTGGCGCTGAAGTCCCGCGCCCGCTGCGCCCATTCGGGGTCGTCGGCCAACAGGTCGGCGTATTCCTTCATCGACGAACCGCACCCGGCCACGTTCACGACGATGGTGTCCACGGGCAGCTTGTCGAACGTTGCGATGGTGCGTTTGGCGCGGTCGACGGCGTGTTCCTCCCGTCCCGCGTGCAGGCCCAGGGCGCCGCAGCACCCTTGCCGTCTGGGTGTCAGCACCTCGCAGCCCTCGGCGGCGAGTACTCGCTGGGTGGCCGCGTTGACCTCGTGGAAGAACACGTCCTGCACGCACCCGGACAGCAGCGCGACGCGTCGCCGCACCGGCCCCGATGGCCGCACCCGCCGGGGCAGGGCCGCGAACGCCTCCCGCAACCGTACGGGCGGCAACAGTGCCTGAGCGGCGCGCAGTCGCGGGGGAAGTACTCGTTCCAGCAGTTTCGGCAGCCCCGACTTCTGGTAGGCCAGGCCCAGCACGGCCGCGACGCGAAGCCTGCGCCGGTAGGGGAACAGCGCGAAGACGACGTTGCGGAACCACCGGTCGGACACCGGACGTTCGACGTTGCGTTCGAGCTGGGGCCGGGTGGCTTCCAACAGCCGGTCGTACTGCACGCCGGAGGGACACGAGGTCACGCAGGCCATGCAGCCGAGGCAGGCATCGATGTGCTGGGTGAACGCCCCTTCGAGTTCGATCTCCCCGCGTTCGGCCAGGTCCATGAGGTAGATCCGACCGCGTGGCGAGTCCATTTCCTCGCCCCACAATTGATAGGTCGGGCAGGTCGGCAGACAGAATCCACAGTGCACACAGTCGTCGAGCAGGTCGCGTGCCGGTGGGTTGTGGGAGTCGAAACTCGACTGTCGCTCGGTCACGGTGCTGCCTTTCGTTCTTCCAACCACGATTCGAGGCGACCGGGACACAGTCGCCGTTCCGGGTCGAGTTCGTCTTTCACCGCACGCAGTACCCGCACCGCCGACGGGGTCCGGCCCCACGCGCGCGCACCGGGGATGGCGCGGCGGAGCACGGACACTCCGTTCGCGGCGGTGGTGATGTCGTGTACTCGCTCGATCTCGGCGTCGGGAACGGCCAGGGCCGCCACGCCGGTGCCGAGGCCGACGGTGGCGTGAGTGTCGTCGGCGCGGCCGCAGTCGGTGACCACCCCGGTGAGTCTGCTGGGCCGCACTCCGATGCGTACGTTCGCCTGCCGCACCAGCTCGGCGTGCCGCGCCCACGCCGCGTGGGCGGTGTCCTCGTCGAGCACGGTGCCGCCGAGTTCGGCCGCGAGTCGGCGGGCTCGCGCCTCCGTGCCCTCCACGGTGCCTTCGAGGCGAGTCAGAAGCTGCCCTTCGAACCACTCCAGCGACACGGGTTCGCTCTGCCCGCGCAGCACCGATACGGCTTTCTCGGCGGCGGTGGACAGGGGCAGTTCTGCGCGCACTGTGCGTGTCGCGGAGGGAAGCGGGTGCAGTCGGAGTACCACTTCGGCGAGTAGGCCGAACGCGCCGTAGGACCCGTGCAGGAGCTTGGCGAGGTCGTAGCCCGCGACGTTCTTGATGACGTGCCCTCCCGTGCGTGCCACGGTGCCGTCGGCGAGCACCACCGTCGCGCCGATCACGAGGTCGCGCAGGGAGCCGTAGGAAAGGGACAGCGGCCCGGAGTCGGCCGTGGCGATGAGCCCGCCGACCGTGGCTCCCTGCTCGACGCTGGCCGGGTCGAACGCCACCCGCTGTCCGTTGGGGGCGAGTTCCGCCGCGAGCTCCCGCAGCGGTGTGCCCGCTCGAACGGACACGGTCATGTCGGCGGGGTTGTAGGTGAGCACGCCCGTCATCCGCGTGGTGTCCAGCACGTTATCGGTGGGCTTGGGTGGGTCGGCCCAGTTCGACGCGGTGGCGGTGCCGCGGATCTCGACGGAGCCGCTCGTGTCGGCCAGGGCCTCGTGGGCTTCCCAGAGGTCGGTGGGAGCGAGCACGGTCGGAGGAGTCGAAGAGCCCGGGGAGGGCGAGGTCGTCGAGGTCATAGCCGTTCGATCACTCCAGCCTCCTCCAGCGGGTGGGGGCGATAGGGGCCGGGCGCCTCGCCACACAGTCTCGGGGTGGGCAGCAGCTTGCCCGGATTGCACAGCCGGTGCGGGTCGAAGGCCGAGCGCACGCGGTCCATCGTGGTCAGGTCGTCGGTGCTGAACATGCGCGGCATCGAACACGCCTTGTCCGTGCCGATCCCGTGTTCGCCGGACAGCGATCCGCCCAGTTCGACGCAGAGTTCCGCGATCTGTTTCGACAGCTCCTCCGCACGGTCCTGTTCTCCGGCGGCCGCGCTGTACAGCACCAGGGGGTGGAGGTTCCCGTCGCCTGCGTGGAAGACGTTGGCCACGCGCAGTCCCGCGGCTCGGCCCATGTCCTCGATGCGCTCCAGCACCTCGGCCAGGCGGGTGCGGGGTACGACGCCGTCCTGGACGAAGTAGTCGGGGCTGATGCGGCCGACCGCGGCGAACGCGGCTTTGCGGCCTCTCCAGATCTTCGCCCGCTCGTCGTCGTTGCCCGCGATGTGCAGGCGGGTGCAGTTGTGCCGTTCGCAGATCGCCTTGACCTGTTCGAACTGTGCTGCGCATTCGGTGGCCGGGCCGTCGAGTTCCACCACGAGCGCGGCGGCCGCGTCGAGTGTGTATCCGGCGTGCACCGCTTGTTCGGCCGCCTGGATGGCGAGGTTGTCCATCATCTCCACGGCGGCGGGAACGATGCCCGCCGCCACGATGTCGCTGACCACCTCGCCCGCTTCGCGCACCGAGTTGAAATCGGCGAGCAGCGTGCGCACGGTCTCGGGCACGGGCAGCAGCCGCACCGTGACCTCGCAGACGATGCCGAGCGTGCCCTCCGATCCGATGAACACGCCGCGCAGGTCCGGCCCGAGTTGTTCGTTCGTGTCTTCGCCGAGGGTGACGACCTCGCCGTCGGGCAGGACGACGGTCATCGACAGGACGTGGTTGGTGGTGAAGCCGTATTTCAGGCAGTGCGCGCCGCCGGAGTTCTCGGCGACGTTGCCGCCGATGGTGCACACCTGCTGGCTGGAGGGGTCGGGTGCGAAGTACAGCCCGTAGGGTGCGGCGGCCTTGGTGACGTCGAGGTTGGTGACGCCGGGTTGGAGCGTGGCCCGCCGGTCGAGCGGGTCGACCTCCAGCACACGGCGCAGCCGTTGCAGCGAGATGACGATGCCGTCGGCGACGGGCAGTGCGCCACCGGACAGCCCGGTGCCCGCCCCGCGGGCGACGTACGGGACACCGTGGGCGTGGCAGGCGCGCACGGCGGCGGCGACGCTGTCGGTGTCGGTGGGCAGTACGACGAGTTCGGGGATCACCCGGAAGCCGGTCAGGCCGTCGCATTCGTAGCTACGCAGGCCCACCGGGTCGGAGATGACGTTGTCCTCGCCGACCGCGGCCGCCAGGTCCGAACGCACCCTTGCGTCGAGCATGAGCACCCACTTTCCGCTTTACGGAATGCCACTACCGCTCTAAGAAAACATTACCGCTCTGGCGGGGATGGTCAAGATGTGCGCGCACTGTTGAACGGCTCTCGTTGTGGGCGTGTCTCCGCAACGACATCGGCGTGGGGTGGTACCAAAAATCCATGAGGTGCGTGAGCTGTCGGATGGGCCTGGACCACTGTCATGGCACGGTGATGCTGCACGAATCCGGTGGCGTGGAATGCACCGATCCCCACTGCTCCGATGCCGAACCCGCACGTCACGCGCTCGTCGTCGAGTGCGGAAGCATCCAAGGCGGATGCGACTGCCAGGCCACGTTCTACGCGGAGCTGCCACGCGTCTCGTGAGGCGTGAAGGCGAGCCGGATACCGAAGTTGTCCACGGTCGCAGGCAGCCGGTCGCGTGCGTGACTGCGGGAGCGCAGAGTCTTCGGAGCGAGTAGCCGGTACTCGCCGGCTCGGAGGAACTCCACCAGCATGGCGCTGGCCACGAGCAGAACGAGGTTCTCGCCGGGGCATCGGGCGGGTCCCGCGCTGAACGGCACCAGCCCGGGAAGCTCCCGGGCCCGCTCGTCCAACCAGGCTTCCGGCGTGAACGTGTCGGCGAACGGCACGAGTTCGGCGTCCCGGTGAAAATAGGTGGCGAACACGACGAACAGCGTTTCCGGTGGGAGTTGCTTCCCACGCCACGACGTGGCGGTGGTGCTCTCCCGCAGCAACAGCGGCGTGGTGGGCCACAGCCGTAGGGTGTCCAGGACACACGCCCGGATGTACGCCCACGCGCGGGCGTCGTCCACGGCGGACTCCTTCCGTGCCGCGGCGGCCTGGTCGGGATGTGTCGCGAGCAACGCCAGTGCGCGCAGGACGACCATGCCCGCGGCGTCGAAGGCGAACAACCACTGCGGCACCTGCCCGAAGGGATCCACGGCACTGTTCTCGGGCTCGTGTTCCGCGATGACGGCCGCGAGGCTGCCCGGCTCCGCCCGGTCGAGGTGGTCGTTAAGCCGTTTCTGGAACGCGTCTCGACGGCGCTTGGCCTTGGGCAGCAGAAACGCCCAGTTACCGCGCAGCCGCAGAGCGGTCAGCTCGTCGGTGACCTCGTCCTGGTCGCGGGCGTGATCGCCGAGGACCACGCGGCGCACGATGCGCCACCATGTCCGGGCGTGACGGTCCCAGTCCAGCTCGGTGGTGTCTTCGAGCAGCAGGCGAGTCTCCTCGCCGACGACTTCCCGCACGCGCTCGGCGAGGGAGTGCACCGGGCGCTCGCTCTCCAGCACCTGCTCGTTGTACCGGCGGCGCGGCGCCCGCTCGGGCATGGGCGTGGCCAACACCCCGTGCGGTTCGAAGTGGTTCAACGCCGCGCGCTTCTCCCGCGCTGCGGGTGAGAACGGCGACGGCGTCGAGGTCAACACCCGGCGCACGTCCTCCGGTTCGAGCAGGAGCGCGATCGAACGCCCGGGGATGCGCAACAGCACCGGGCCGGGGCCGTAACGAGCACGCAGGCCCGCGAACAGCCGCAGAGCGGCGCGGTCGAGTCCCAGCCGGTCGATCAGTGCCATAGCCCGGGGCCTGCGTCGGATCACGCCACCCGCGATGGTGGGTGCGAGCGCCTCGCCGATGACCCTGGCCGTGTCCCCGAGACCGGCGCTCCGTGTCATCGAATGCGCTGGGCGGGGATCGGCCTGCCCTCCTCGGGTGCCAGGCCCAGCGCTTCCAGGAGCTCGGCGCAGTCCTTGGCGTCGACGGCCGCCGAGGCGACGGCGCGGACCGCCTTGCGGCGCTGTTCGGGGTCGGGTTCTTCGGTGTAAGGCAGCGCCGGCCTGGGGTTTTGGCTCGGAGCGGTCGAGCTGTGTGTGTTCACGGCTGCTCCCGATCGGTTTCGTGATTCATGGGTGTTTTTCATCGCCGCTGACATACCCGGAGGGTGCCTGCGCTACACGTCCGGTTTCCCACCGCAGGTGACTGGGTACGAGCGGTCAGGTGGCTTCCCCAGGCCACGGAAAGGAGGCTGACGTGGGTACCGACGCTTACCTCGCGTTCATCGCCCTGGGTCTGATCATGGTTGTGGCGGACGGTCAACTTCTCTATCACAGCGGGAAGCGCTACCTGTCCGACGTGGATTCCGACTCAGACGGTGACTCGATCTATTCGATGGCCAAGCTTGTCACCGTTTTGTTCCACCTCGTCATGTTCGGCTTCCTGGCATTGTTGTCTGTGCTGAGCTTCGACTTCGGCGGACATCCGGTCCGCGCTCTCATCGGAAATCTCGGCATTCTGCTGTTGCTGCTCGCGCTTGTGCACGCGGTGACGATGGCGGTCATGTCCCAGATGTACGATTCCCGCCTCACCGACGACCGGTACGTACGCCCGGCCCCGCGCACAGGCATCAGCACGAACATCCAGTTGCAGCGTGGTTCCGTGGTGGCACCCGTGCCCGGCCAGCAGGGCCGCGATCCTCGGATGAGTCCGCCGATCGAGGACCAGACGAACTGATCGCGGCGGGCGTCCTCGACCGCTCGGCTGTCGCCGGAGGCCACCGGAGACAGCCGAGAGGGCGTAGGTCGTGAGGTCGGTCAAGCCCACGCCCCAATGTTGCACACAGTAAGCTACTGATCGCTAATCGAATACGACTGAACGGGTGACATGCGACTACCGACCGCGTCATCGGTGGCCCGCGACCAGACGGCTCGGTTCGCCAACACCAGCAAGCCTGCCAGCATCAGGAAGTCCAGCACGAAGACCACTCGCTGAAGCAGGCCGACCGGCAGCGACAGCAATATCGACAGCGGCGCGAAGCCGAACGTGACCTTGTCGGAGAGGTAGCTGAGCCCGAACAGGGCGAGGGCGCCCAGCGCGATCCACACCAGGCACACGAGCATGCGGCGGGTGCGCTGAAGCTCGTCGACGTCCCGGATCTGGTCGAGCATGCTCACGGCCACGCCCGGTAACGACAGGAAGGCGAGCAGGCTCGCGTACTGGTGGATCAACCCGCTCGCCGGGTCGATCTCCGAGGTGTACGTCGCCGGGAACAGTGCGGCGGCCACCAGACCCGCGGCCGTGGTGATGATGAGGATGGTGGTCGTACGACTGACCCGCAGGCCGGACGAGAGCAGCGCGCCACGCACGGCGATCACACCGACGGCGAAGGACAGCAGGCTGACCTCCAGCATTCCTTGTCCGGCGTCGGTGAAGGCGTAGCGACTGACGGGGTCGAGGATCGGATCGAACGAACTCACCAGGTGCAGGATCGTCAGCAGGAACAGAGCCCAACCCAGTGCTGCGGCGGCCGCGAAAGTCCAGGTATGCACCCGGGCCGTGGCGGTCTCGGTGGATGCCGCTTTTGTCCCCAGTTGCCCCATGAGGACCAGTGTCTCTCAGTGATCAGGCATTGTCGTCAGGGTTTGACCCTGATTACTCCCTGGTCCACGGTGAAGTCGACCACGACGAGGGCCTGGTCGTCGTGTCGTTTCGAGCGAGGCCAGCGGCGGCAGTCGGCATCGGCGACCTCGGCGTCCCTGACGACGTCGAGCACGGCGTCGGCCCCGTTCTTCCGCGACAGTCGAAGCACATCGGGCCAGTCGAGCACGCGGTAGGTGTCGATCCCGGCCGAGACTCCATCGGTGGCGAGGACGGCCGCCTCGACGTCGCCTCGCGACCAACGGCGGCGCAACGCTTGAGTCGCGGCCTCAGGCACGGCCTCGGCGACCCAGAAGCCGCCCTCGCTATTGCGCAGACGGTCCACGTCGGCCCGGGTACGAAGGAGCCCCGCCGCGCGGAGCCGGTCGAGCCTGTCGTCGAGCAGGACCTCGGGGCCGTGAGCGGTGAACGCGACCACCGGACTGTCGGCCAGCACGAGCGCTTCCACGTACTCGGAACCCCAGCGCACCATCGCCACCGTGCTCGACGGCGAACAGCGCGGAGTGAGACCCTCCTCCGCGGCCACGGCGTCGATCGATGCGGAAAGCAGTGTGGTGAGGTCCTCGTCGGGCCGGCCCCGCAGCAGCGTTTCGAGTCGTTCGGCGAGACGCCGGGAGTACCAGCCGCCACTGGGCAGGCCTTCGCGTTGTTCGGTCGCTCCGTCGAGCACCACGGCGGTGTTGTCGGTGATCACGACGCGGTCCTCTGTAGGGCGTTCTCGGCCGTCCAGGCCCACGCCCGCACGTTCGGCTATGTCGATGCGGGGCACGGTTCGACCGTAGCGGTCGCCGGTGAACACCACCGAGCCGAAGGGCGGGCCGGACTCCCGGCGACACTCACCTCGCTCACCTCGCTCGCCTCGTACGCGGCGACCAGGTGACGTACGGCAGGAACAACTGGGTGAGCGGGCCGATCGCCAGCGCGTAGAGAACGGTGCCGACCCCGACCGTGCCGCCGAGCAACCAACCGGCGGCCAGCACGATCAGCTCGATGGCCGTACGCACCAACCGCACCGACCGACCCGTGCGCGCCGACAGGCCGGTCATGAGACCGTCCCTCGGCCCGGGGCCGAGCCGCGCCCCGACGTAGACGGCCGTGGCGAAACCGTTCAACACGATCCCGCCCAGCAACAACCCGATCTGCCACCCCAACTGGTGCGCATCGGGCAGCAACGCCCGCACCACATCCACGACCACGGCGATGACCACGACGTTGGCCACGGTGCCGACACCGGGACGCTGGCGCAGGGGAATCCACAACAACAGCACCAGCACGGCCGTCAACGCGGTCACCATGCCGAAGGTGAGCGTCGTACGGTCGGCCACGCCCTCGTGCAGCACGTCCCACGGATTCAGGCCCAGACCCGACCGGGTCATCATCGCCATACTCGTGCCGTAGCAGACCAGACCCGCGAACAACCGTGTCAACCGTGTCGCGGGAGCGGTGGTCACGGGGATCGGACTGAGTTCGACGGGAGTTCTCACCGAAGCCACCAGGCCACTATGACGAGTGCTCCGAACGCGTGAACAGGGCGGTCACGTAGCCGACGGGGGTGTTGTGCGACACATCCGGCGAGCCCGGGATGGGGAAAGCCGGTGCGCCGGATGCGATATAGGTCCGTCACTCCAGGGAAAGGACGGTGTGGCATCCGGCGCACCGGCTTGTGGCCGTGCCCGGGGGGAGGGCACGGATGCCGCAGGCCGTTCCCAGCATCGCCCCTCGCCATGCTGGGAAGGCCTATCGGCTCAAGTACGCATCGGTACGGGGTTTCCATCCGGCGCGGTGGACGGAAACCGCCGACGCGCACTCGTGAGCCTCGGTGTCACCACGGGGGCAACGCGGAGCCGAGGCCATGACCCGTCACGGCCGGGCGCGGTCGGCCGAGCGGGAAGAGTTGGATACACGGAACAACCTCTTGGTAAACAGCGGTCGGTGGAAGTGACCGTCACCGGTGACGTGCGTACAGCGACGCGTTTTCGCGCGCGACCGGCTACCCGGGGTCGATCAGTCGGGTGAGGTTGTCGGAAGTGCTGCTTCTTTGCCGGCACCGACGGTGTCTTGGTCCCGACTGGTGCCGAGCAGCCTTAGCTGGGTGAGCGTGGGGGTGTTGTTCAGGACGCTGTGCTCGCTGCGGTGTGTGTGCGAGTTGTCCTGGGACGAGGCCACGCTTGTCGACGGACCCGCGACGGACGCGGGAGCGGAGGGCGAGGGGGCGACGGGACCGAACGGACGTGACGGGTTCTCGTTCGCTCCCGTGTCGTCACTCGGGTGAGGCGGTGACCACGTGGGCACCGCCGCCTGCTGGTCGAGCTGGGTGGTGGAGACAGGAGTCGGGACAGCGGGGGCGGCCGGTGATTCGAGCTCAGGCTCGGCCGGTGTGAGGGGTTCGGCGCGAAGCTCGCCGGGCGGGGTGTCGTCGGGGCGGTCGACGTCCGGTTCCAGGCCGATGAGGTCGTCGAGGTCGTCGAGCCCACCCGGAAGCGGGGGCAGCCTGAGTTCGGGGAGGGTTTCCCCTAGCCCGGGACCGACGTCGGGCAGGTGCGCCGGCATGTCGACGACGTTCTCGATCGCGTCGTCGAGCGGACCGGTGATCTGCGGCAGCGACTCGACCAACATCCCGGTGAGGCTGCTGGTGGTGTGGACGGTGGTGTGGACGAGCTCGGACGTGGTGGCCAGGAGGGTGTCGGCGGTCGCCTGTAGCAGCTGGGAGCCGAAGGGCCTGCGCTCCGCCGGTTCCTCGGTCTCCTCGGCATCTTCGGAATCCTCAGAACCCTCCGGCTTCGCCGATTCGGTGTCCTCGGTGGCCTCGGCGTCTTCCGAGGTCTCCGGGTTCCCTGCCTGCTCGGAGGTCTCGGGGAGCTCCGTCGAGTCCGATTCCTTCGCCGCCTGCTCCGCCGCTTCCGCGGGCTGGATCGTCTCGGCGGGCAGGGTCGGGTCGGTGCTGTCGGTGGCAGGATCGTCCGAGGTGGTGTCGTGGTCGCCGACCGGGCTGGTGCCGGGGTCGGTAGCGGGCGTTCCGTTCTCGGTGTCGGCGAGTTCGTCGAGGCAGGAGGTGAGGTCGGAGCGGTCCCGAGGGCCGTTCGCCGTGGCTTCGTCGGCGCAGGCGGCGGAGGTGTCGTGCGCCAGGTCGGTACCCGACGTCTCCTCGGCCGAGGCGGAGCCGGCCAGTAGCGCCGAGACGACCCATCCGCCGACGGCGAGACCGAGCACCAGAAGCAGTCGACGCAGGGCGGAGGACAGCAGGCTGTGGCGGCGCGCGTCGGTCGGAAAGACCGCGAAGGCCGCAGGCCTCACCGCTACCACCACCTGTCGTGTCCTCGTATGCGTGTTGTTACTTCCGGTCTACCGCTGGTAGCGAGATCACGATCGCGTTCCGGCTACCCCGAGACTGCTATTTTTAGCACTCCGGACGAGTGTTTCACCCCGTCGGTGTGCGATCCGCCCCGGACGGCGCAACCTATGACAAGGTACGCAACCGCTGAATCACTTCGTCGAGCACCTCCTCTCGTTTACAGAAAGCAAAACGAAGCAAATGATTCCACTCTTTTGGGTGATCGGTGAACACGCTGACGGGTACTGTTGCGACTCCAATTGATTCTGGTAGGCGCCAGGCGAGTTCCTCCGCATTGGTGAATCCGAGTGGCCTAACGTCCGCACAGACGAAATAAGTGCCCGCGCTCGGCCGTACGGCGAAGCCCGCATCGGCCAGTCCGGCGCTCAACCGGTCGCGCTTGCCCTGCAACGACTCGCGTAGCGACTCGACCCACGGCAGTTCGTGCCGCAGCGCATGCGCGACCGCGGGCTGGAGCGGGCCGCCCGAGACGAAAGTGAGGAATTGTTTCGCCGCCCGTACGGCCGAGGTGAGTTCCGGTGTCGCGCAGACCCAGCCGATCTTCCATCCGGTGCAGTTGAACGTCTTGCCCGCGCTGGAGATCGTCACGGTGCGGGAGGACATCCCCGGGAAACCGGCCAGCGGCAGATGTTCGGCGCCGTCGAAGATCAAATGCTCGTACACCTCGTCGGTGATGGCGATCAAGTCGTGTTCGACGCATACTTCCGCGAGTCCGGCCAACTCCGCGCGTGTGAACACGGTTCCCGTCGGATTGTGCGGGGAGTTGACGAGAACGGCTTTCGTTCTCGGTCCGATGGCGTCGCGCACGGCGTCGAGATCGAGTGCGAAACGGTCGCCGTCGGAGACCAGCGGCACCACGCGCCGGGTGGCACCCGCCATCGCCACCGCGGCGGCGTAGGAGTCGTAGTAGGGCTCGATGACGATCACCTCGTCGCCGGGGCCCGCCAGTGCGAGCAGGCTCGCGGCGATGGC
Source organism: Actinomycetes bacterium (assembly GCA_021793175.1). Classification (GTDB taxonomy): domain Bacteria; phylum Actinomycetota; class Actinomycetes; order Mycobacteriales; family Pseudonocardiaceae; genus Saccharomonospora. The sequence goes on along the minus strand of JAJYTH010000023.1, from coordinate 12,275 downwards.
TTCCGTGGCACCGGCCGTGACGAGGATCTCCCGTTCCGGGTCGTATTCGGTGCCGTAGCGCAGGCGGTGGGCGGCGATGGCTTCACGCAGTTCGGGACGCCCGGGACCCGGTGGATACTGGTTCGCGCCGCCGAACAGGGCGTTTCGTGCCGCATCCAGCATGCCGTCGGGGCCGTCGGTGTCCGGGAAACCCTGCCCCAGGTTGATGGCCGAGGTTCGATTCGCCAGCGCCGTCATCTCGGCGAAGATCGTGGAGGTGAACGGCCGCAGGCGTTCGACGAGTACAGGTTCACGCACGAGAAACCATCCTTGAGGACAATCGCGACATGGAGCAAACGAGGTCCGCTGTGGCCCCTGTGGGGCGGTCGGCTCGACCGGACGCGCGAGAGCGCGATGAGGCCAAACGGCGAGACCTACGCAGGATGAAGCTCGTCGCGCTGTCCTTCCTGCTCGGCGCGACGGTGATCTTCCTGTTGACCAGCTGGGCACAGTCCGCGGGATGGCCCGCGTGGGTCGGCTACGTGCGTGCCGCGGCCGAGGCGGGCATGGTGGGCGCGCTCGCCGACTGGTTCGCGGTCACGGCGTTGTTCCGGCATCCCCTGGGGCTGAAGATTCCGCACACGGCGATCATCCCGAACAAGAAGGACGTGCTCGGTAACAGTCTCGGTGACTTCGTGGGCGCGAACTTCTTGTCGGAGAACGTGGTGCGGGACAAGTTGCGCCGGGTCGAGACGTCGAGGCGGGTCGGGGAGTGGCTCGCCCGGCCCGAGAACGCCGAGCGCGTCACCGCGGAATTGGCGACCGTGGTGCGGGGCGCCGTGACCGTGTTGCGCGACGAGGACGTGCAGGCCGTCATGGAGCAGGCGGTCGTGCGCCGGGTCGTGGACAAGGAGTGGGGGCCGCCGCTGGGCAAGCTGTTGCAGCAGGTGTTGACCGACGGCGCGCATCACCGTCTGGTGGATCTCGTGGTGGACAGGGCGTACGAATGGGTGCGCGAGAACCACGACACGGTGTTGCGGGTGGTGTCGGACCGGGCGCCGTCGTGGTCGCCGCGGTTCGTCGACACGATGCTCGCCGACAAGGTTTACGGCGAGGTGCTGTCGTTCGCGTGGGCGGTGAAGACGGACGTCAACCACCCCATGCGTCTGGCGGTGGACCGGTTCCTCACCGAGTTCGCGCAGGACCTGCAGGCCGACCCGGACACGATGGCGAGGGCCGAGACGGTCAAGCAGCAGCTGGTGGAGCACCCCGAGGTCCGCAAGATCATCGACTCGGCGTGGTCCACGACGAAGGACATGCTGCTGACCGCGGCGGAGGATCCGTCGAGCGAGTTGAGGAGACGTGTCTTCACCGGCTTGGCCTCGCTCGGGCAGCGGTTGCAGACCGACCCGGCGTTGTCGGGGAAGGTGGACAACTGGGTCGAGAGTGCGGCGGCGTACGTGGTGACGCGTTATTCGCGGGAAATCACCACGATCATCACCGACACGGTCGAGCGGTGGGACGCCGAGGAGACTTCGCGCAAAATCGAACTCCAGGTGGGGCGGGATCTCCAGTTCATCCGGATCAACGGAACGGTGGTCGGCGCGTTGGCGGGGCTGGTGATCTATTCGGTCGCGCAGGTTCTGTTCTGACGCCTTACCTACTCGCCGGTATCCATTCCGCGGGGTGAAGTTATCCACAGTTTGGGGGGTTATCCACGGAGTTATCCACAGGCTTACTCCATATGAGTGATGTGGGCGGTTGTGGATTTGTGAATGGCTGCCCGGAGTTTTGCTTTGCCCACCGCGGCCCGACCATCCGAACCGGCCGGGGCGTGTTCCACGATCGGGTGGAAACTGCGTAGCCTGTCGCTCGTGATCTGTCCTAAGTGCCAGAACGTGATGACGACGGTGGACAAGAACGGCGTTCACATCGAGCAGTGCGGTGGTTGCCGAGGCATCTTCCTGGATCGGGGCGAACTCGAACAGATCGTGAGCGCGGAGAGCTCCTTCTACAGCTCCGCGCCTCCGCCGCCCTACAGCCCGACCTCCCAGCCACCGCCCGCGCCGCCTGCCGCACCGCCGGCCGCGCCACATGCCGCGCCACCACCCACCCAGCGCTACGGCCAGGGTGCCTACTACGGCGACTCGCCCAGGCCCTATCGGGGCGGTGGTTACTACAACGACTCGCCCAGGCCTTACCAGGGCGGTTACTACGGCGACTCGCCCAGGCCGTACGGCGGGCACCGGCGCAGGCGTAGCTTCCTGGAAAGCCTGTTCGACTGACCCCGAACGTGCTCGATCTCAAGATCTGTCCGGCTTGTGGTGATCGGGCGCGACGGCCGGTCGTGGAGGAGGGGCGGCTGGTCTGCGCGGTGTGCGGTCATCGCGCCGCGTTCCGCCGGCTGCCCCTGCTCGCATTGACCGGTCCCAGCGCGGGAGGCAAGTCCACGGTGGGGCCCGAGCTCGCTCGCAGGCTGGCGAGCGAGGTGGTGGTGTTGGAGCAGGACGTCCTGTGGACGGGCGGCCTGCGCGACGATGTCGACGGCCATCCGACTTTCCGGTCGACGTGGTTGCGGATGGCGGCGATGATCCACCAGAGCGGGCGGCCGGTGGTGTTGTGCGGAACGGTGGTCCCGCCCGAATTCGAGCCGCTGCCGGAGCGGATGTTCTTCACCGATATCCACTACCTGGCGCTCGTGGCCGACCCGGACGTGCTGGCCCGGCGTCTGCGGGCCCGTCCGGCCTGGCGGGGCTGGGACGAACCGCGCATCGCGGAGATGTTGGAGTTCGCCGAGTGGTTGCGCCGTGAGGCGGCGACGATGTCCCCACCCGTCGAGTTGTTCGATACCACCGATGTGCCGTTGGTCGAATCGGTCGATCACGCCGAGCGTTGGGTGCGCCGTGTTCTCGCTGCGCACCGGGACGCCGAAGCCGCCCGATCGGGTGCTAGCTGAGTGCTTGCAGGAGTTAGCACTCGGGCGTACGGTCGAAATGGAGGAGGTGTCCGGCGTCATGGCACAGACATCGACGACACCGACGACACCGACGCGGGACGATCACGACGACCACGACGACAACTCGTCGACCACCGAGGCCGCTGAGGCAACCGAGTCGGACGGCCCGATGGAGCGAGTCGCCGGCCTGGGCAGGGACATCGGCGCCTACATCCGGCAACAACGCAACAACGCCGAGATCTCGTTGCGGCAGCTCGCGAAACTTGCCGGGGTTTCCAATCCGTATCTCAGCCAGATCGAACGGGGACTGCGCAGACCCAGCGCCGAGATCCTTCAGCAGATCGCCAAGGGGCTGCGTATCTCCGCCGAGACCCTGTACGTCCAGGCGGGGATTCTCGACCGCCCCGTCGGCGGCCCCGTGGTCGACGCCGTCCGCGCCGACACCTCGCTGACCGAACGACAGAAGCAGGTGCTGCTCGACGTGTACGAGTCGTTCCTTCGGGAGAACCGAGGGAAGGAGACCGTGGGTGAGCGGCACCCCGATCAGGACCACAGGGAGTGAGTCACGATGGAGACCACACGAACCGAGGACGTCCGCAAGGTGGTGAACACGGCGAAGGAGCAGGTCAGGACATCGCTGCTGGCGGCGTTGGGGGCGAGCAGCCTGGCCGGGCGGGCCGTGGCGGACACCGTGGCCAAGGCGAAGACACGCGTCAACTCCAGTAGCGAGGCGGCGAAGAAGAACGTCGAGGAGCTGCCGGCTGAGCTGGAGGAACTCCGCGGTCGACTCGAACCCGCCGAGCTGCGCAAGACCCTGGACGAATACACCGACGCGGCGTTGAAGCTCTACCGCCGACTGGCCGCTTCGGGCGAGCAGACGTGGGGCGAAGTGGTGGAGCCCCAGGTCAAGCGCGGTATCGAGCAGATCGAGGAGGCTCTGCGCGCGGCGCAGCAGCGGGTGGACGGTGCCGCCACGGACGCACGTGAGCGGGTCGATGAGATGGTCAAGCTGCTTATGCGTCGGGGCCACGAGGATCAGGAAGCCGACGCGTCCTCGGGTGTCTCGGACGAGTCCACCGAAAAGCCCGGCCCGGTCAAGGCCGAGTCGGTCGAGTCGATCGGGGTCGTCGAGGCCGCCAGGTCAGCCCGCGAGAAGGTGATGAGGCCCGGCACCAGCCGCACCGTGACGTCCACAGAGCAGCGGAACAACGGCACTCGGAGCAAGGGAGACACTACTGGCAGTAACTGACCGGTGTGCGGTGATGTGTTTCGCTGGCTCTCGGCCCTGCCTGCGTCCTGACGTAGGCTGGAATCGTGCCGCTTTTCGCATACTGGATCGTCTTGGTCATCGACTGGGCGGGCGTGCTCGTCGGCCTTCTCGCCTTCGTGCACGCCGTGACACAGAGAGCCGACGCATTCACGGCGGCTGATCGGTTGAGCAAGCCGGCGTGGATGGCCATCACGGGCGGTGCGACCCTCGCGATGCTGTTGTTCCAGTTCTACGGTGCGGGCATGATCTTCTGGCTCGCCGCGCTCGTCGCCAGCCTCGTCTACGTCGTGGACGTGCGGCCGAAACTCATCGAGGTCCAGCGAGGCGGATCCAACTGGTGGTAAAGCCTGTCGGTAAGGCGCCGGCAACAAAACAGGGGGTGAGCGTTTGAGTAACTGGAGCATCGCGGGGACGCTGATGCCTGTCCCGGTCTCCGAGCGGCGTGATCTGGTGGCCGAGCCCGTGGCCGACGCCTTGGAGTCGGTCGACGGCCCGGTGGCCGTGGTGGAGATCGACCCTGACCTGGCCGACACCGCTGAGTTCTGCGAGGCGTATTCGTCACCGCTGTCGGCCTCGGCCAACTGCGTGGTCGTCTCCGGTAAGCGCGCGGGCGAGGTCCGCTACGCCGCCGCGCTCGTGCTCGCCACCACGCGCGCCGACGTCAACAACGTGATCCGCCGCAGGTTGGACGTGCGGAAGGCGTCGTTCGCCCCCATGGAGGAGGCGGTGGAACTCACCGGCATGGCCTACGGCGGTATCACGCCGATCGGTTTGCCTTCCGACTGGCCGATCCTCATCGACCAGGCCGTGGCTTCTGCGCCGGAAGTGGTTGTCGGCAGCGGCATCCGGGGTAGCAAGGTGTTGGTCACCGGCGCGGCGTTGGCGAAGCTGCCCGGCGCCGAGGTGATCGACGGACTCGCCAAGTGAGTGCGAGCCGACACAGCGGAATCGCAGAAAGGTATGGGCTGGATGGGAAGGGTCACGGCCACGGCCGAGCGGAGCGTCGACGCGCCCGCCGAGAAAGTGCGGGAGAAGCTCGCCGACTATCGCGAAGTCCGGCCCCGCATCCTCACGGAGGAGTACCGCGACTACACCCTCGTGGAGGGCGGTGACGGCGAGGGAACGGTGGCGCGCTGGAAGTTGCAGGCCACGTCGAAACGTGTGCGCGACGTCCACGCCACGGTGAGCGAGCCGCAGCCGGGCACGCTCGTGGAGACCGACACGAACTCCAGCATGGTCACCACTTGGACGGTGCGGCCCGAGGGCGATCGCAGTGTGGTGCGGGTGGAGACCACGTGGCAGGGCGCGAGTGGCATCGGTGGTTTCTTCGAGAGGATCTTCGCGCCCAAGGGATTGCAGCGGATCTACGACGGCGTGCTGAGCAAGCTCGCCGAGGAAGTGCGGGGTAATTGATGGCGGCGACGGAAGTTCGGCTCGCGGCTCGTCCGGAGGGGATGCCGACCCCGGACAACTTCGAGATCGTCGACGTGGAGGTGCCGAAGCCGGGTGCTGGGCAGATCCTTGTCCGGAACACGTGGATGTCGGTGGACCCGTACATGCGGGGCCGGATGAGCTCGGCGAAGTCGTATGTGGCGCCGTTCCAGGTGGGCGAGGTCATGGACGGCGGTGCGATCGGTGAGGTCGTCGAGTCGAACACCGATGAGTTCGCCGTCGGTGACGTGGTGCTGCACGGTCTCGGCTGGCGTACGCACGCCGTGCTCGACCCGGCCCACGCGCGCAAGCTCGATCCCGCTGCCGCGCCGGTGCAGGCGCACCTGAGTGTGCTGGGGATGCCCGGCTTGACCGCGTACGCCGGGTTGTTCGACGTGGCGAAGATGCGTGAGGGCGACACGGTGTTCGTGTCCGGTGCGGCCGGGGCCGTGGGTTCGCTGGTCGGCCAGCTCGCCAAGCTGCGCGGTGCCAAGCGGGTCATCGGCAGCGCCGGTTCGGCGGAGAAGGTGCGGTGGCTGCGTGACGAGCTGGGCTTCGACGCCGCGTTCAACTACAAGGACGGCCCGGTACGGGAGCAACTGCGCCAGGCCGCACCCGACGGTGTGGACGTGTACTTCGACAACGTCGGTGGCGAGCATCTCGAAGCGGCCATCGGCGCGCTGAACGTGCACGGCCGGATCGCGGTGTGCGGCATGATCTCCCAGTACAACGCCACCGAGCCGACGCCGGCGCCACGCAACCTGGCACAGATCATCGCCAAGCGCTTCACCATGCGCGGGTTCCTGGTCGGCGACCACGAGCAGTTGCGGCCGACGTTTCTGGACGAGGTCTCGCCGTTGGTGCGGGACGGCAAGATCGTCTACAAGGAGACCGTGGTGGACGGTATCCGGCAGGCGCCCCAGGCGTTCCTCGACCTGCTCGCGGGCGGTAACACGGGCAAGATGCTCGTCCGGTTGTGACGGTTGTGACGGCGGGGCATCTGGAGCGCCCCGTTTCGTCTCAGCTTTCCGGGTACCGGGTGAGATAGCCGCCCATGGAGCGGAAGAAATCGGTGGCGGCGTGTTCAACGCCGTCATCGGTGCGTAGACGTTCGATCGCCAGGCCGGGGTTGCGTCCGTATCGCGCGTCCGCTCCCGCGACGATGACCACGCCGTCGCCTTCCCTGATGAAGACCCGGCCCGGGGTGCCGCCGTAGGACCGTTCCGTCACGAACGCCTCAGTGATCCTGATGCGCTGGTCGCGGTAGTAGGTGAAGGCGTTCGGGTAGGGGTCCGACTGGGCGCGGATCAGCCGCTCGATGTCCTCGGCGGGCCAGGCCCAGTCGATGCGGCTGTCCTCGATGGAACGTTTGTGGAAGAAGCTGGCCTTGCTCCGGTCCTGGGGCACGGGGTTGGCACGGCCGGAGGCGATGAGTTCGAGCGACTCCGACACCAAAGGTTCGATGAGGTCCACCGTCTTGTGGAACAGGTCGGTGGCGGTGTCCCGCGGGCCGACTTCGACGGCCCGTTGCAGCAGGATGGGCCCGGCGTCGAGTTCGTCGTCCATCATGTGGGCGGTGACGCCGACTTCCTTCTCGCCGTTCAGCAGTGCCCAGATGATCGGGGAGAAGCCCGCGTAGGCCGGGAGCAGGGAGTCGTGCACGTTGAGCGTGCCGTGTTCGGGCAGGCGGAAGATCTCCGGTGGGATCCAGGTGCGCCAGTTGTTGGCGACGATGAGGTCGAGTTCCAGTTCGGCGAGTCGGTCGGCGAGTGCCTGGTCGGGACGGTTGCGCAGCACCACTTCGACGCCGTGTTCCGTCGCGAGGTCCGCCACGGAGTCCGCCCAGATGCGTTCGTAGGCGTGGTCGGACTGTGGGTGGGTGACGACGAGCGCCACGTCGTGTTCGGATTCCAGCAGTGCCCGCAGGGTTCGGTGCCCCCAGGTCTGGTAGCCGAACATCGCGATCCGCATCGTCCCTCCCAGGCTGTCGACGGCAAGCGGGCCTAGTTAAGCAAGCCTTGCCTAAGTTCGCAAGGCGGTGCGGCTAGGGAAAAGATCACCGAATGGGGCTAACTAAGGCTTGGCTAACTTAGGTTAGGGTTCCCTGAGTTCGGAGTTCACCGACCGCGATGGGACACGTATGTCGACAGTGCTGCGAGATGAGGGACCGGTCTACGACCTCCTCGGCGTGGGATTCGGACCATCCAACTTGGCTCTCGCCATCGCCGTGTCCGAACACAACGCCGCCTCGCGAGGTCCGTGTTTGAACGTCCGGTTCCTCGAGCGCCAGAAGACGTTCGGCTGGCACCGCGGGATGTTGATCGACGACGCCACCATGCAGGTGTCGTTTTTGAAGGACCTGGTCACCATGCGCAACCCGGCCAGCGACTTCAGCTTCCTGTGCTACCTGCACGAGCGGGGCAGGTTGGCCGACTTCATCAATCACAAGACGCTGTTCCCGCTGCGGATAGAGTTCCACGACTACTTCTGCTGGGCGGCCGAGCGGGTCGGCGACCTGGTGCGGTACGACACCGAGGTGACGGCCGTGCGTCCCGTGGTGGACGGTGCCGAGATCGCGTGTTTCGAGGTGCACACGAGCGCCGGCAAAGTGTACACCGCGCGCAATCTGGCCATGGCCACCGGCCTGGTCCCCTCGCTGCCCGAAGGGATCGCCGAGTCGGAACGCGTGTGGCACAACAGCGATTTGCTGTACAAAGTGGATGGCTTGGCCTCGGCGTCGCGGTTCGTCGTGCTGGGAGCGGGGCAGAGCGCCGCCGAGACCACCGCGCTGCTGCACGACCGCTTCCCCGACGCCGAGGTGTGCGCGGTGTTCTCGCGGTCAGGCTACAGCCCTTCCGATGACAGTCCCTTCGCCAACCGAGTCTTCGACCCGGAAACCGTGGACGAGTTCCACGACGCGCCGCCCGAGGTCCGCAAGCGGATCCTGGACTACCACTCCAACACCAATTACTCGGTGGTCGATCTCGATCTGATCGAGGAGCTCTACCGCCGGCACTACCGCGAGAAGGTGCTGGGCGTCGAGCGGCTTCGTATCTTCCGCACCTCGCGGATCACAGAACTGGCCGAGACCGACTCCGCCGTGCGCGTCACGGTGGAATCGCTGACCACGGGCACGCACACGGTGCTCGACGCCGACGCCCTCGTCTGCGCCACCGGTTATCGGCCCAGTGAAGTGACGACACTGCTCGGTGACGCCGCGTCGATCTGTCGCCGGGACGACGAGGGCAGGCCGCTCGTGGCGCGGGACTACCGGCTGCTCACCACGCCGGACTCCGGTGCCGCCGTGTACGTCCAGGGCGGTTCGACCGAGCACACCCACGGCATCACGTCGTCTCTGTTGTCGAACAACGCCGTGCGAGCGCAGGAGATCCTCGACTCGGTCGTGGCCCGGGTTTCCGAGACGAAAGGGGGAGAGCCCGGGCCCGGAACCACCGATTCCGAGGGGCGGTCCGCCTACGCCCACGAAATCGTCGGCATGGCCGGTTGACGAAAAGCGGCGGGCGGGGGCGGACGAGGAAGACACGGAAGGCACCACGAAGGAAGGGAAGCGACTGTGACGAACCCGTTCGACGATCCCGAGGGGCGGTTCTACGTGCTTGTGAACGACGAGGAGCAGCACTCGCTGTGGCCGTCGTTCGTCGACGTGCCCGGCGGCTGGCGCGTGGTGTTCGGCGAGGACACCAGGCAGGCCTGCCTGGACTACGTGGAAGAACACTGGACGGATCTGCGTCCGGCGAGTCTGCGGGCCGTCGAGGGCTGAAGAAGGCCTGAGAAGGATGTGGGGACTGGCTCTTCGGCCTCGGAGAATGTGTCGAGGCGCCGAGCCGGAATGCCGGGCCGGAATGCCGAGCCGAATGCACGGGACCGCGTGAACGGCGGAATGGTGTAGCTTACTGTTTTGAGTTCCGAGGCGTTCGTTCGGTTAGCCTTACCTTATGTCGATTGCCGCGCCCGAGACTGCGTCCGAGCACGCCGTTTCCGTCCGGCGGTCGGCGCACGCGCTGCGGGCGTTGGGGCTGCTGGCCGCCGTGCTCGCTCTCGCGTTCGTCGCGTTGCTCAGCGTCTGGCTCGGCTCCAAGGACATTCCGTTCACCGAGACCTGGAACGTCCTGCTGGACGGTTCCGGCGACTCCGACGCAGCCATCATCATCCACGACTATCGGATTCCCCGGACCCTGCTCGGAATCATGGTGGGGGCCGCGTTGGGGCTGGCCGGGGCGTTGATGCAGGCGTTGACCCGCAACCCCTTGGCCGAACCCGGGATCCTCGGGGTCAACACGGGCGCGTCGACGGGCATGGTCGTGGCCATCGCCTTCCTGGGCATCACCTCCGTGGTCGGCTACGTGTGGTTCGCGCTGGTAGGGGCCGCGGTGGCCTCGTTCGTCGTCTACGTGCTCGGTGCCACGGGACGCGGAGCGGCCAGCCCCGAGCGGCTGGTTCTGGCGGGGGCGGCGCTCACCGCGGTGCTGTACGCGTTCAACACGGCGGTGCTGCTGTCGGACACCGAGGCCTACGACGAGTACCGGTTCTGGATGGTCGGCTCACTCGCGGGCCGCTACTACGACGTGCTGGTGCCGCTGCTGCCGTTCGTGGTCGTCGGCGTGGTCATCGCGTTGCCGCTGGTGCGGTCGTTGAACGCGCTGGCTATGGGCGACGACCTCGGCAGGGCCCTCGGTTCCCACCCGAACCGCACCCGGGTGCTCGGGGCGATCGCGGTGACCCTGTTGTGCGGGTCGGCGACGGCGGCGATCGGTCCGGTCGCGTTCGTGGGGTTGGCGGTGCCGCACGCGGCTCGACTGCTGGTGGGCCCGGACCAACGTTGGGTGCTGCCGTACTCGCTGGTGCTCGCGCCGCTGCTGCTGGTGGGCTCGGACGTGATCGGCCGCGTGATCGCGTCCCCGGGCGAGGTGCAGGTCGGCATCGTCACCGCGGTGATCGGGGTGCCCGTGTTCTGTGCTCTGTGCCGACGGCGGAGGCTGGCCAGCCTGTGAGTGACGACATCATGACCCGGACCTCGACGACCCGGCCCGTCACCGGCAGAGTGCTGCGGACCCGTCGCGAGACCGTCGCCCTGCGGGTGGCACCGCGCACCGTGTTCGTGGGCGCCGCGCTGACGCTCGCTCTGCTCGTCACGATGGCGATCACGTTGACCACGGGTGAGTACGAACTGTCCGTGGCCGAGGTGCTCGCCGCGATCACCGGCCAGGGCGAGGGTGCCGCCGACTTCATCGTCAACACACTGCGCCTGCCCCGGTTGCTCACGGCGCTGTTCGTGGGCGCGGCGCTGGCGGTCAGCGGTGCGATCCTGCAGAGCCTCACCCACAACCCGCTCGGCAGCCCGGACTTCATCGGCTTCACCAACGGCGCGTCCACCGGCGCTTTGATGGTGATCATCGCCGTCGGTGGGAGCATGACGCAGGTCGCGGTCGGCGCGCTGGTCGGCGGCATCGTGACGTCGGTGCTCATCTACGCGTTGTCGTACCGGCGGGGCGTGCAGGGCTATCGCTTCGTGCTCATGGGTGTCGGCATCAACGCCCTGGCCCTGTCGGTGAACTCCTATCTGATCACCAGGGCGGACATCTACGACGCCGTGAGCGCCCAGGCGTGGCTGGTGGGCAGCGTGAACGGCCGCGACTGGGACCATGTCGCCGTCTCCGGCCTGGCGTTGGCGGTCCTGTTGCCGCTGGCTCTCGGGCAAGCCCGCGCGCTGTCGATGCTGGAGCTCGGTGACCACACGGCCACCGCGCTCGGTGTCGGGGTGCAGCGCAGCAGGGCCGTCCTCATCGTGGCGAGCGTGCTGCTGGCGGGGTTCGCCACCGCCGCCGCGGGCCCGATCTGGTTCGTCGCGCTCGCGGCGCCGCAGCTCGCGCGGAGACTGACGCGCTCGCCGAACCCGGGACTGGTCACGTCGGCGCTGATGGGCGGGTTGCTGCTCACCGTGGGTGATTTGGCGATGCAACGACTGTTCCCCGCCGCGCAACTTCCCGTGGGCACGGCCACGGGGTGCCTCGGCGGGCTGTACCTGATGTGGCTGTTGGCGTCCGAGTGGCGCGGGAAGGGCAGGTACGCGTGACTGGGAAAAGCAGCGACGGAAGCGCGAGCAGCAGGCTCCGCGCCGAGGGCCTCACCCTCGCCTACGACGACAGCGTCGTGGCCCGCGACCTCGGGGTCACCGTGCCGGATGGGTCGTTCACCGTGATCGTGGGACCGAACGCGTGCGGCAAGTCAACGCTGCTCAAAGCGCTCGCCCGGATGTTGAAGCCGAGCACGGGCACGGTGTACCTCGACGGGCAGGCCATCACCAGCTACCGCTCGCGCGAGGTGGCGCGGAGACTCGGACTGCTGCCGCAGAGTTCCATCGCCCCCAGCGGCATCACCGTCGGCGACCTGGTGGCCCGGGGCCGGTACCCCCACCAGAAACTGTTGCGGCAATGGTCGTCGGAGGACGAGGCCGTGGTGGTGGAGGCCATGAGCCGCACGGGCGTGGCCGATCTCGCCGACCGCCTCGTCGACGAGCTCTCCGGCGGCCAGCGGCAGCGCGTGTGGTTGGCGATGGTGCTCGCACAACAGACACCCATCCTGCTGCTCGACGAGCCGACCACGTTCCTCGACATCGCC
>JAJYTH010000124.1 GCA_021793175.1 Actinomycetes bacterium | reverse complement strand
TCACCACGCTGAACGTGATCTCCACGATCGGCGCCTACATCCTGGGTGCGTCCACGCTGCCGTTCATCTGGAACGTCTTCAAGAGCTACCGCTACGGTGAGATCGTCACCGTGGACGACCCGTGGGGCTACGGCAACTCGCTGGAGTGGGCCACCAGCTGCCCGCCGCCGCGGCACAACTTCACCGAGCTGCCCAAGATCCGTTCGGAGCGGCCCGCGTTCGAGCTGCACTACCCGCACATGGTCGAGCGGCTGCGTACTGAGGGCTACACGACCTTCACCGGTAAGCCGTTGCCGCGTAAGGACGCTGTGGACGCACCGTCCGAGCTCATCACCTCGGCTGCGATGCCGGGTGATCGGGACAAGGACAACGCAAGCGAGCAGTGAGGGCAGTGAGAGGGGAGTCCTAGCCACGGGTAACGAAGCCGAGGGAGGCACAGTGAGTCCCACCCCCGTCCTGATCACCACGACGGGGCCGGACAAACCCGGGGTGTCCTCGGTGCTGTTCGCGGCCCTGACCCAGCGGGGTGTCGAGGTCCTCGACATCGAGCAGGTCGTGATCCGCGGACAGCTCGTCCTCGGCGTGCTCGTGACCGTCGAGGACGATCCGGAGGGCCTGCAGGAGAAAGTCGAGCAGGCCATGGCCACGGTGTCGATGAACGTGGATGTGCGGATCGGGTCGGCCATCGGTTCCGATCCGTTCGCACCCGCGCAACGCGGGTCCACACACGTTCTGGTGTTGCTCGGCAGGCCGGTGACGGCGCGCGCGTTCACCCAGGTGGCGCGCAGGCTCGCGGAGGTCGGTGCGAACATCGACACGATCCGGAGCATCGCCGATTACCCCGTCACCGGCCTGGAGCTCTACGTCTCGGTGGCAGAGGACACCCCCGAGGCCGACAGCGAGTTGCGCACTATGCTCGCCGACGTCGGTGCACGGGGTGGACTGGACGTTTCGATCGAACGCGCCGGGCTGTCGCGGCGGGCCAAGCGTCTCGTGGTGTTCGACGTCGACTCGACCCTCATCCAGGGTGAGGTCATCGAGATGCTCGCCGCGCACGCCGGGGTCGAGCCCGAGGTACGCGAGATCACCGACGCGGCCATGCGCGGCGAGTTGAACTTCAGCGAGTCGCTGACGCGCCGGGTGGCGTTGCTCAAGGGGCTGCCCGAGTCGGTGCTCGACGAGGTCGCCGCACGGATCGAGCTCACACCCGGTGCCCGCACCACGGTGCGGACGTTGAAGCGGCTCGGTTTCCGCTGCGGTGTGGTCTCCGGAGGGTTCACCCGCATCATCGAGGGACTCGCCACAGAATTGGGACTCGACTTCGCGGTCGCCAACGAACTGGAAGTGGTGGACGGAGTCCTCACCGGCCGGATCGTGGGCGAGGTCGTCGACAGGGCGGGCAAGGCGGAGACCCTCAAACGGTACGCCGCCGGCTACGGCATTCCGCTGGCTCAGTGCGTGGCCGTCGGGGACGGGGCCAACGACATCGACATGCTCACCGCCGCGGGCATGGGCATCGCGTTCAACGCCAAACCGGCCCTGCGGGAAGTGGCCGACGCGGCACTGTCGTACCCCTATCTCGACGCGGTGCTGTTCATGCTCGGTGTCACCCGCGCGGAGGTGGAGGCGGCCGACGTCGCGGACGGACTGCCGCTCGTCCGGCCATGATGGCTCCCGACAGCGCCCGCGAATCGGTCCTGGCTCCGGTGGCGGCGCGTTACGCGTGGTGGCTCGGATTGTCCGCTGAACGGGCCGCGGAACGTGACGTACCGCCCGAACAGGTCTGGGCGATGCCCGTGGTGCTGCGCATGGAGAAGACACATCCGCCGGCGCGGACCCCGCTGCTGGAAGCCGCCGCCGGTGCCGCTCTTTCCGTGTGCCTCGACGACGAGGCCCGCCCGGGCGGTGCTTGGTACGAACCGCTGCACACGTGGACGTCGGGCCACATCCGCAAGGTGGCGCGTCGCGCGAGGGGTGCGCACTGGGAGGCGGTGCAGCACCTGCCGGGTGTGACCGTCGACGTGGACGGTGCGCAGGCCCGAGCGCTCGTGCCCTGCCGGGTCGGCGACCTTCCCCGCGAGGTGGCGCGGCTTCAGATCTCCGGCAGTGACCTGCCGGCTGACGACCCGGGGCCGGCTCCGGACGGCCTGCCCGTGTTGCTGCTGAACCCCGAGGTCCCGATGTCGGCGGGCAAGGCGGCCGCGCAGGTCGGGCACGCCACGATGCTGCTCGCGGCACTGCTCGACGCTTCGGCGCTCGCCGAATGGGCAGCCCACGGTTACCGTTGCGCGGTGCGGGTCGCCGACAGTGGTTTCTGGGACGAAGGGGTGGCCGCGGTGGCGGATCCCCGACGGGCGTGGACTGAACACGGTCTGGTGGCCGTACGCGACGCCGGATTCACCGAGGTCGAGCCGGGCACCGTCACCGTGCTGGCCCGCTGGTCCTGAATCTGCGCTCCGACCGGCCGACCGGTCAGTTCGCCTTCCACACCACGTAGGCCTTGTCGGCGTCGGTGGTCATGGCCTCCACGAACGTGTCGTGATCGAAACCGGGCAACGTCTGTAAGCGTTCGATCAGGGCATCGGCGGCCGGATCACCGCTGGGCACGGCCGTGCCAGTGCCGTCGGAGGCCGCCAACATGAGGAAGACGTCCTCCTTCCACGGCCCCTCGGGAATCACTCTCACGACGACGGCGGACAGATCGGACCAGGTCACGGACTCTTCGGTGCCGTCAGCCAGCAGACGACGGACACCCGTGTCGTCGACACTGACGGAACGAGAACGGGCGCTGGACGAATCGGCGGGCAACTAGATCTCCCTCGAGTTTCGGGTCGGCGTCCACCGTAGTCCCTAGCCGCCGACGGTTCAGGCCGGGGCAGTGGCGTCGAGCCGCCGTAGCGCGTCGCGGACGACATCGGCCCGCTGCGTCGGCCACAGCGGGGGCAGCGAGGCACGCAGGAACCCGCCGTACCGGGCTGTGGCGAGTCGGGAATCCAGCACCGCCACCACGCCCTTGTCACTGCTTGCACGGTGCAACCTGCCCACGCCTTGGGCCAACAGCAGCGCGGCGTGAGTGGCGGCCACGGTGAGGAAACCGTTGCCGCCGCGCGCTTCCACCACGCGCTGCCGTGCCGAGGCCACCGGATCGTCGGGGCGGGGGAATGGCAGGCGGTCCACGATGACGAGCGACAGCGACGGACCCGGAACGTCCACTCCCTGCCACAGCGACAGGGTGCCGAACAGACACGTGCGTGGGTCCTCGGCGAACTTGTTGACCAGTAGCGACGTCGAATCCTCGCCCTGACACAGAATCGGATACGCGAGTCGGTCACGCAGCTCTTCGGTGGCCTGCTTGGCAGCCCGCATGGACGAGAACAACCCGAGGGCGCGACCGCCCGCCGCGTCGATCAGCTCCGCGATCTCGTCCAACGCCGCCTGGCCGAGCCCGTCACGACCCGGGCGGGGCAGATGCCCCGCGACGTACAGGATGCCGTTGCGACGGTAGTCGAACGGCGATCCGACGTCCAACCCGTTCCACCGTGGCCCTGTGTCGTCCTCCGCCGGTGGTGGTTTCTCCGTAGCGGTGCCCTGTGCCCGCTCGGCGTGTGGCGAAGTCGGGGGCAGGCCCCACTGGCGGGCCATCGTGTCGAACGTGCCGCCGAGCGCGAGCGTCGCCGAGGTGAGCACGGTCGTGGTCGTCCCGAAGATCCGTTCGCGCAGCAGCCCTCCGACACCGAGCGGCGCGACGTGCAGGGCGGGTGGCCTCGGGTTCGTCGACTGTCGATCGCCCGAGCGCCACACCACGTCGCGACGGTCGGCGGCATTTTCCTCGAACGCCTCCAGCAACCGCACGGCGGTGTCGTGCACGTCGTCGAGCGCCGACCGAGCGAGCTTGCGTTTGGTGGCTTCCTCGGGGGACTCCCTGCGGTCGGAGCCGAGCGCGGTGAGACAGGCATGCGCTGCGTCCCGCACGGCGGCGAGCGCTCCACCCAGTGCTTCCGGCAGGACGTCGAGTCGGCCCGGCGGCACGTCCTCCAGTATCAGGGACAGGCCCTCACCGGCCTCCAACAGCCGGTCGGCGATCTCTGAGTCGATGAGCCTGCCGCACCGCCGTGTCGCCGTGGACACCATGGTGGGCGACAGGTCGGCCGTGGCCGTCGACGTCACCCGGTCCACCAACTCGTGCGCCTCGTCGATGATCGTGACGTCGTGCTCGGGCAACACCTGGTAGTCCTGCAACGCGTCGATGGCCAACAGCGCGTGGTTGGTGACCACGATGTTGGCTCTGCCCGCCTCCGCGCGGGCGAGTTCGGCGAAGCAGTCGTCGCCGACGGGACAGCGGGTCGCGCCGAGACATTCCTTCGCGGTCACCGAGACCTGTCGCCATGCCTGCTCGGACACACCCGGGACCAGCTCGTCACGATCACCCGTCTCGGTGTCGGACGACCACTCGTGCAGGCGCTTGACCTCACGACCCACGCGTGAGACGGCGAACGGGTCGAACAGGGAGGTGTCCTCGGGTTCGTCTTCGGGACCGGAGTGCACGCGATGCAGACACAAGTAGTTGCGCCTGCCCTTGAGGATCGCGAACGTCGGCTCCACGCCGAGTGGTTTCTTCAGTGCCTTGGCCAGTCGAGGAAGGTCGCGGTCGACGAGCTGGCGTTGCAGCGCGATCGTCGCGGTCGAGACCACCACGGTGGTTTCGGAGGCCACGGCGTGACGGATGGCCGGGACCAGGTAGGCGAGTGACTTTCCGGTGCCCGTGCCCGCTTGCACGGCGAGGTGTTCGCCCGTGCGGATGGCGCGGTCCACGGCGTCGGCCATGCGTAGTTGGCCTTCACGCTCGGTACCGCCCACCGCTTCGACGGCGTGGGAGAGGAGTTCGCGGACACTGGGCAGGTCCGAAGGGGCACCGGTCACGACCCGAGACGTTACCCCCGAGCCGGTTCACGGCTACACAGACTGCGGACACGGCTACGCAGGCTGCGGACACGGCTGCACAGGCTGCGGACACGCCGGGGATCAACGGAGGCGGGTGAGGACCTTCAGTTCCTCGCGGTCGGGGAGACCCGTGGACTCGCCCGGGACGGTGAGGGCGAAGGCGCGGCACGCGGCGGCGGTACGCAGCCTCCGGTCCGGTGACGCCCCCGCCAGGAACTCGGCGAGATAGCCCGCGACGAAGGCGTCGTCGGCGCCCTCCGTGTCCACCGACCGCACGGGATAGTTCGGCACGTCGTATCGAGAGCCGTGCAGTTCGGCCACCGCGCCACGCGGACCGAGTTCCACGATCACCTGGTCCGGTCCCAGCTCGGCCAGGCCCGCGGCGAGCTCCTGCGGGTCGCCGTCGAGTCCCAGCAGCCGCGCCGCGTCGTCTCCGGCGAACACGATGTCGCACAGCGACACGAGGTCGTAGAGGATGTCCGCGGCGTCCTCCGGGTACCAGAGTGCGTGGCTGTAGTCGATGTCGATCGACACGGGGACGCCCTCGTCGTTGGCGATCTCGGCCGCGGCGAACGCGGCCTTTGCCGCCGAGTCGGACAGGCCGGGGGTGAGGCCGCTGAGGTGGAGCACACCGGCCGCGCGGATGCGGTCCTCGGGGATGTCCTCCGGACACAGCCTCGTCCCCGCGCTGCCGTGGCGGTAGTAGGCCGAGCGGGTGACATCCGCGTTGCGGAAGTCTTTGAGCATCAGCCCGGTGGGCGCCTGCCGGTCCGTGCGTACCGCCGAGGTGTCCACCCCTTCCTCACGCAGGCGCAGCAGCACCAACGCGCCGGGTTCGTCGGCACCGAGTCGGCCGGCCCAGGCCGCCGGCGCGCCCAGCCGGGCCACACCGATGGCGACCATGGCTTCGGACCCCGCGATACCGACGTCGACGGATCTCGCGTGCCGTAGCTTCCCCGCCGGGGTGCTGAACACCGCGAGCGCCTCACCGAAGGTCAGCAGCCCCGTACCGGTCACGAAGCGACCTTCGGGGTTCCGACCACGGTCACGCCCGCCTCGTGCAGTTCGGCCAGCGCTTTGTCCACCGTGGACCGTAAGACGCCCGCCGTGAGGTCGGCGAGGACACGAACCGTGAGCCCGTTGCGCTTGGCGTCGAGCGCGGTCGCCCGCACACAGTGGTCGGTGGCGATGCCGACGACGTCCACCTCCGTCACGTTCCGGGAGGCGAGCCAATCGGCGAGCTGTTCGCCCGAATCGGTCTCGCCCTCGAAGCCGGAGTAACCGTGGCTGTACTGCCCCTTGGAGAACACCGCCGTGATCGGGGAGATGTCCAACCGCGGGTGGAAACTCGCACCCGGTGTGTCGGCGACGCAGTGCCGCGGCCACGAGCGCACGAAGTCGGGGTCGTCGCTGAAGTGCTCACCCGGATCGATGTGGTGGTCGCGTGTGGCGACGACGTGGTCGTACGTGGCGCCGGAGCCGTCTCGCAGGTAGGTCGAGATGGCCTCGGCGACCTCGGCCCCTCCGGTGACCGCGAGCGACCCTCCTTCGCAGAAGTCGTTTTGCACGTCCACCACGATCAGCGCGGTAGCCATGTTCACCTCCAGATCGACTGTGAGCCCACGTGTCGGCTACAAGGGCTACAAGAAGGTCGTGGGGATGGCGGGGTCGCCGCTCGACAACTTCAGTCCTTCCCACGGAAGGCTCACCAGTCCGTGGCGCAGCCGTTGCCTTGCGTCCTCAAGGGTGGGCAGGTCGTCCACCGGTTGTCCAGCACGCATCAGCGGGATGTGGAGCTGTTTGTCGTGCTCGGCCGGCTCCGGTGGGTTGTCGATCGGGTAGACGATCTCCTCCAGTGCAGTCCCGGTCGGTTTGTGGCGGCGGAGTGCGGCCTTGCGGCCACCGCGGGAGGCCTTGTCCTCGCTGCGTTTCGCCACGGCCCTTCCGTTCACTTCGACCAGTTTGTAGACCATGCCCGCGGTGGGGGCGCCGGAGCCGGTCACGACGGAGGTGCCGACGCCGTAGGCGTCCACGGGTTCGGCGCGCAGCGCGGCGATGGCGTGTTCGTCGAGATCCCCGGAGACGACGATGCGGGTGTCCTTGGCCCCGAGTGCGTCGAGCTGCTCCCGGGCCTGCCGGGCGAGGACGCCGAGGTCACCGGAGTCGATGCGGATGGCGCCGAGTTCCGGCCCCGCCACGCGCACGGCGGTCTCGATGCCGCGGGTGATGTCGTAGGTGTCCACCAGCAGGGTGGTGTCGGTGCCCATGTTGTCGACCTGGGCGCGGAACGCGGCTTCCTCGGTGTCGTGCAGCAGCATGAACGCGTGCGCGACGGTGCCTCGCGTGGGAATGCCGTAGCGGCGACCCGCTTCGAGGTTGGAGGTGGTGGCGAACCCGGCGAGGTAGGCGGCGCGGGCAGCGGCGACGGCGGCGTACTCGTGGGCGCGGCGGCCGCCCATCTCGATGATGGGACGCCCGTTGGCCGCGGCCGACATCCGCGCGGCGGCGGAGGCGACGGCGCTGTCGTAGTTGAGGATCGACAGCACCAGGGTTTCGAGCAGGACGCTTTCGGCAAAGGTGCCGCGTACGGTGAGGATGGGGGAGCCGGGGAAGTACAGCTCGCCCTCGGGGTAGCCGTCGACGTCGCCGGAGAAGCGATAGTCGGCGAGCCAGTCGAGTGTGGTCGAGTCGACGACGGCCGTCTGCTCCAGTTGCGCGAGTTCGGCGTCGGTGAAACGGAAGTCCGCGATGGCGTCGAGGACCCGCTGGGTGCCCGCGACCACGCCGTACCGTCGACCCGAGGGAAGCCTCCGCGCGAACACCTCGAACACGCAGTCGCGCTCGGCCGTCCCATCGCGGAGTGCACTGGCCAGCATCGTGAGTTCGTAATGGTCGGTGAGCAGCGCGGTGCTGCTCCCGCTCGCCGTGGAGGACATGCCGAGAGATTATTCGCTAAGCGGCTCGCGGGTGGGGATCCGCCCTTCCGGGGCAGTGATGCGAGCTCATCGCCGCAGGCCCCGGTGAGGAGTCCCGTCGGGTACTCACCCGCGTGGCCGACCTGGTGGCATGGCGTCCCGGCCGCCCGTGACACCATGGTTGTATGACCACACCCGTCGAGGCCGAAGAAGCACTCGGTGCCGATGTGGGCTCCGAGGACCGACCGTGGCAGACGATTGTGTGGAACGACCCGGTCAACCTCATGTC
>JAJYTH010000022.1 GCA_021793175.1 Actinomycetes bacterium | reverse complement strand
GCGCTTCGTTCTGCGCTTTCCGGCTCGGGCGTGTCGGCCTGCCCCGTCTCGGCTGTCTCGGTAGCCGGCTGCTCCTGTTCATCGGGCGGCTCGGTCTCCACAAGACCGAGCTCCTCCGCCACACGCACCGCGACGTCCTTCGCAACACCCGACTGCGGGCTACGCGCGGTGTGCCCGAGCTGCGCCAACACAGCCAACACCTCACGGCTGCTGGTACCCAACAGCTTCGCCAGCAGGTGAACTCTGGTCTTGTCCGGCAGCCCAGCCAGTGCGCGTGCAGTGGATGTGGCGGCAGTCCCGCCCACGTTTTCGGCGGGTGTCTCCGCGTTCGACATATATCTCCTCCGCCCCCGGGCGCATTACTCATGCGGCCGCACAGGGGCCGTTCCTGTTGTCTACCGCCCTGGTGTGTCACCCGGACGGGAATCCTTGCCTGTCGTGCCATCGAAGGGCCGGGTACACCGGCACACCACCGATAGCGGGTCCCGCGACGACGTGCCGGTCGACCTCGAACGCCTCGCAAAGCGTCGCCACGTCCTCGAGCCGCCCGACACGGGATGCGCGGGCGGCGATGAACGCGCGGTTCTTCCAGCTCATCGCCGGGTCGCCCGTAACTGTCCGCCACCTCGTCGGCGGCGACGCCAGCCCGGCAACCAACATCCAGTATCCCACACAGGCGCCACGTCATCGTTCGCCTTCGGCAATGAGTGCCCCCGCAGAAGACCTCCGCCCCGGGTTGTCGGCCTCTGACCTGGTCGTTACCGTGCGCAGACAAGGGGACGGACAGCGACACGCGCAACGACGCGACGGAGGTGGGCGTGCGCAGACGCCGCCATGTGGCCCTGCTCGCCGCCGCACTGCTGCTGTGCGGCCATTCGAGTGAGACGCAGGCCACCTCGCTGTCGGGTGACGAGTGTCGCCCCACCGAACCACCCACCCGTTACCTCGTGGTGTTCGACCAACACACCGCGGCCGAGCGCGCGGCGCGCGAAGTGGGCACCGCGTGCGGTGAGCTCATCACCTACCACGACGAGATCGCCGTGGGCGTGGCGACCTCCGACGACGATCGCTTCGCCGCGCGGCTGGGCGAACACCGTGCGTTCAGCACCCAGCGCCACGACCGCGACCACCCCCGAACACGCCCGTCGACCACCACGTCGCCGCGGCCACTCGCGGCCGCCGACACCGCCGAGGACCTCACAGATCGACAGTGGAACCTGCACGCCGTACACGCCGAGGCCGCCCATACCCACCAACGCGGCAGTTCCGACGTCGTCGTCGGGGTACTCGACTCAGGAGTGGACGCCTCCCATCCCGACCTCGTCCACGCCGTGTCCCCCGACCTGTCGACGAGCTGCCTGTCCGGGACACCGGACTCGCACCGCACCACGTGGGAGACGACGAGCTCGGCGCACGGTACGCACGTCGCGGGAATCCTCGCCGCCGCAGCCGACGACCGGGGCGTGACCGGCGTCGCACCCGGTGTGAAAGTGGCCTCGGTCCGAGTGATCGACGACAACGGCCGGGTGAGCCCCGAGGCCGCGGTCTGTGGCCTGCTGTGGGCGGCCGAGCACGACTTCACCCTGGTCAACGGCAGTTTCCTCGTCGCACCGTGGTCTGCGCCGTGCGCGCCGGAACCCGGCCGGGCCGTGGTCCGCGAAGCCATGGAGCGTGCTCTGCGCCACGCCCACGGCGAAGGCACCCTCACCGTGGTGGCGGCCTCCAACCGGGCCACCGAACTGGGCCCCGCCGGTTCCCGGGCTGACCGGTCCGGCTGCGACGCCATCCCCGCGAGCCTGCCCGACGCGGTGTCGGTGTCGGCATCCGACCGCGCCGGACTCAAAGCCGGGTACAGCGCGTACGGACTCGGCGCGATCGACCTCACCGCTCCCGGTGGCGGAGGCAAGGACTGCGTGCTGTCCACCGTGCCCGGCGGCTACGGCACCCTGTGCGGCACGTCGATGGCCGCGCCGCACGTCACGGGAGTCGCAGCTCTGCTGGCCTCCCAACGACCCGACCTTTCCCCGGACCGGCTCCGCGACACGCTCGTCGCAACCGCTACCCCGGTTCCCTGTCCCGACGACTACGACCTCACCGGCAACGGCACGCAGAACGCCTACTGCGAGGGCTACACCGGATACAACGGCTTCTACGGGCACGGCATGGTCGACGCCCACGCCGCGGTGACGGCCGTGTCAGCGACGCAGGGTGGCGATGCGACGAGCGACGCCGTACACCCCGAGGACAGCTAGGACTAGCAAGTAGGCGACGTGCCCGAGCATCGATGCGTCGACGACACCGGTCGCGAACCCACGCGACAACTCGACACCGTGATACAGCGGGAGACATTGGACGAGCACCTGCAGCGGCTCGGGGTAGACCGACATCGGATAGAACGTCGTCGAGAAGAAGAACAGCGGCATCACGGCCAATTGGATGTAGTCGAATTGCGACGTGGTGCGCAGCAGCGTCGCACACACCATGCCCACCGCGGCGAAAGCGAACGACACCAGGACGGCCACCGGGATCACCAGCACCGCCCACGGCGTGGTGATCAGGCCCATCGCCGCCATGACCCCGAAGAATCCCACCGAGTAGAGGGTGCCGCGCAGCACCGCCCAGCCGATCTCCCCCAAAGCGATGTCGAACGGACCCATCGGCGTGCTCAGCACGCCCTCGTAGACCTTGTCGTAACGGAATTTGAAGAACACGTTGAACGTCGCGTCGAACACCGCGCCGTTCATGGCCGAGGCCACCAGCAGCGCGGGCGCCACGAACGCCACGTAGCTCACGGTGGTGCCGCCCGGCCCGGTCACCTCGGGCACGAGCTGCCCGAAACCCACTCGGAACGCGAGCAGGTAGAACAACGGCTCGAACAGACCCGAGACGAACACCAACCACGCACGCGAATACACCAGTGCCGAACGCTCGATCAGGGCACTCGCCCTGCCGACGTAGAGCGCGGGCGGCAGTACCCGCAGCAGTAGACCGCGCCGCGGCCGTGCGGGGCCGGGCACTCGGCCAGTCCGCTCCGCCGTCCCGTCGGTGACCACCATCGCTTACCTCACCAACCGTCGGTCGTAGCAGCGCCGCGCCAGCAGGGCACCCACCGTGAACAACACCAGAAGCACGGCCGCGTGGCCGAGCGTGGCCAGCGGTTCGAGCCCGCCGAGCGTGACCCCGCGGGCCAGTTCGTTACCGTGCCACAGCGGCGAGATCCAGGCGAGCCAGCGTAGTGCCAGCGGAATCTGTTCGATGGGAAAGAACGTTCCGGCGAACAGCACCATGGGGATGACCACGAACCGGAACAACGAGTTGAACCGCGTGCCCTCTTTCTGCAGCGGAGTGGAGGCGGCGAGGGCCGTCACCGGGGCGGCGCAGGCGAGCCCGGTGGCCACACCCACCACGGCGGCCAACACCACACCGGCGTTGGTCCACGCTCCGAAGAACGCCGCGATCACCGCGTACACGACGGCGGCGAGCACCAGGCGCAGGCCCACCCAGATGAAATGGCCCCCGAGCAGCTGCCCAGGAGAAATGGGAGTCGAGGTGACCGCGAAGTACGTCTTGTTCCACCGGAAGCCGGACAGCACCGGATAGGTGGACTCCCCCACCGCGAACTGCATCGAACCGGCCACCAACAGCGCGGGGGCGACGTACTGGACATAGGTGTCGGTCCCCAGTGCGCCCGGGTCCACCTGCGACCCGAACCCGACACCCATGGCTAGCAGATACAGCAGTGGTTGCAGTCCGGAGGAGTACAGGCTGGTCCTCCAGTACCGCCGATACCACGTCCACTGTCGTTCTATCCACAACCAAGCGGCCTGCCACGAGCCCAGCAGCCGGACTTCTCCGTGGACCGGGACACGGGTGTGCCGCGGGTTCTCCGTCGTGGTCATTCGGTCAGGCTCCTACCGGTCAGACGCAGGAACACGTCCTCCAACGTGCTGCGCCGTACCAGGCTGGAGGACGGTCGCACGCCACGGGCGTGCACCTGTTCCAGCGCGGCCTCGCCCGAATCGGTGTAGACGAGGAGACGGTCCGGCAACACCTCGATGCGTTTGCCGAGATCGGCCACGACGGCTTCCGCCTGGCCCTGTTCCCCCGGCGGGAGCCGTAATTCCAGGACCTCCCGAGTCGAGTAGCGGGCGATCAGGTCGGCCGGCGAACCCTCGGCGACGATGCGGCCCCCGTCGATGACGACCAGCCGGTCACACAGCTGTTCGGCCTCGTCCATGTAGTGGGTCGTGAGCAGCAGCGTGACGCCCTGGGACTTCAACCGGAACAGTTTGTCCCACAACACGTGACGCGCCTGGGGGTCGAGGCCAGTGGTGGGTTCGTCGAGCAACAACAGTTCAGGGTCGTTGACCAACGACCGTGCGATGGTCAACCGGCGTTTCATCCCGCCGGAGAGCGACTCCACCTCGGCGTCGGCGCGATCGGACAGCTGCGCGAAGTCGAGCAGCTCCTCTGCCTTCGCGCGTACGGTGGCGCGGGACAGACCGAAGTAGCGC
Organism: Actinomycetes bacterium; assembly: GCA_021793175.1. GTDB lineage: Bacteria > Actinomycetota > Actinomycetes > Mycobacteriales > Pseudonocardiaceae > Saccharomonospora. Next base: position 36,011 of record JAJYTH010000022.1, on the reverse strand, counting down.
CCGTACACGTGGAGGTTCTGCCGCACCGTCAGCTCGACGTCGAGGATGTCCTCCTGCGGCACCACGCCCAAGCGGGCCCGAATCCGGGGACCGTCCCGTTCGGGGTCCATACCGAGCACCGACAGGTGCCCGTCGGACCGCGGCGAGGTGGACGCGATCATACGCATGGTCGAGGACTTGCCTGCGCCGTTCGGCCCGAGGAAGCCGAACGCTTCTCCTCGACGGACCTGGAGATCGATTCCCCGTACCGCCTCGAACTCGCCGAAGCGCTTGACCAGCGCCTGGGCCTCCACCAGCACCTCGTCGTCAACCACGGCACAGACACTGCCAGATGCCACCGACAGGATTAACCGATTTTCCCGCCCGGCCCCCGCTTTCGTCCTGGTCGCGCGGCTCTGTCCGCAGACACGTGAAAGGCAGACACGCGCGAGGAGAGGACTTCCGACCGCCGGGACTCCGGCTCGGTGTCATACCGCCGGCTCCACATCGCCTTTCACGCAATCGGCTCTTTCGTCCGGACTTACGATGGCAAGATCATCGGCAGCGGAACGCACGAACCGAAAGAGGATGAAAAGGTGTAATCGTGGAATCGTCGATTCAGCTCGGTCAGCGACTGGTAGGAGTGGGAACCGGTCCGACGATCGAACTCGTAATCCCGTTGGCGCTGGTGGCCGCCGTCATGGGATTGATGGGAATTCTGGGCGGAAAAGGGAGGATAAAACCCAACGGGATTTTCGGTATCCGCACCAAAAAGACGATGAGCGACTCGTCCGAGTGGTATCGAATTCATCGCGAGGCCGCGCCTTGGGTTCTCGGCGGCGCAGCGGCGTGTGTGGGCGGGATCGTCGCCGTGTTGCTCGTTCCACGGGGGACGGCGCAGATCGTGGCTCTTCTCGCGGCAATGGCGACGATGGCGGTTCTGCTCACCGTCGGCACGGTGTCGGCTTCCCGCCACGGCGGTTCGGACAGGACTTGACCACATCGAGGACGACCGGGCGGCGCGAGGCTACCCGGTCATCCTCGGACCGCGATCGTCACAGGTCGGGGAACCACAGCTTCAGCTCGCGCTCGGCCGACTCGGGCGAGTCGGAGCCGTGCACGAGGTTGTACTGGGTCTCCAGCGCGAAGTCGCCGCGGATGGTGCCCGGCGTGGCCTTTTCCACGGGATCGGTGCCACCCGCCAGTTGCCGGAACGCGGTCACGGCACGAGGTCCTTCCACCGCGATGGCCACGACCGGCCCCGAGGTGATGAAGTCGAGCAGGTCGCCGTAGAACGGCTTGTCCTTGTGCTCGGCGTAGTGCTCCTCGGCCACCGAACGCTCGACGACGCGCAGGTCCATGGCGGCCAGACGCAGTCCCTTGCGCTCGATCCTGGAGATGACCTCGCCGACGAGGCCACGCTTGACACCGTCGGGCTTGACCAGGACCAGCGTGCGCTCACTCACGGTGCGTTACTCCTTCGGTGATCACGTACAAAATGAATGGTTTTACCCCCGATGTACGCAGCCTAACGAGCTGGTCGGGTACACCGTGTGCCGGGCACCCCACTCGTTCGGCCGTCGACGGTCTTTTCCCGCCGCGACCGATCTCCGAGCGCCATTCATCGATTCTGTCGGCGGCTTCGAACCGGGAACGATGTGCCTGACGAGTATGGGCTCGACACCGTGGAGACCGGACCGGTGAAGAACTCGTATCCACCGATTTCATCCCCAGCCCTCTTCGGAAAGCCCGCTCCCGACGACGAACAGGTCGAGGAAACCATGAAGAAACGAGTCCTCACATCGACGGAATCCGTCGATGTCGAAATATCCACAAGGCACCGAAGCCAGGCAGCGGACCGGCCGTGCCCTTGCCGCAGGCCGCCCGGTATGGACGCGTGCGGGCCCGAGAGGACTCAATGTTGAACCCGCACGCGTCGAAAACCCCCGTGTCAGGGGTCTTTTCAGGAAGACCCATCCTCCTGAGCGGCCTGCTGCTGGCTCGGCAACAACCCCCGCGCCATGCGGCGGGCGACGTCGCGACGTAGCCACATCAGCCAGCCCCACACCGCGAGGAAGAGCACGCCGATCACGGCCACCCACGGCAGAGTGAGGACGAAGGCCAACAGTCCCACGTTGAGGGCCAGGATCACCCAGATCGACCACGGGAAACGCAGCAGGCCGGAGCACACGAGCAGGCCCACGGCGATACCGCCCACGGTCCAGCCCTGCAGGCTCGTCAGGCCGTCCCCGAGCTGAGCCACGACGGGAAGGGCGAGACCGACCACGATGGCCTCGATGACCAGTGTTCCGGCCTGGACGCCGCGGAAACCCTTCATCGGATCCGTCGCGGGCGGCGGCACCGACGTCGGTGTCTCGGTCGTCTCGGGTGCTTCGGACTCACTCATGCGGGCTCCTTGCCGAACAACGTACGGGCATCCCCTGCCGTGACCACCGAACCCGTCACGAGCACGCCGCCTCCGGACAGGGGTTGCTCGGGGTCGTCGGTCTGTTCGACGAGGGCGACGGCCGCCTCGATGGCCGAGTCGAGCCTCGGCTCCACGGTGACCCGCTCCTCACCGAAGATCGGCACGGCGAGCGCGGCGAGCTCGTCGACGGGCAATGCCCGCGGTGACGAGTTCTGGGTGACGACGAGTTCGGACACCACCGGTTCGAGAGCTTCGAGGATGCCGGGAGCGTCCTTGTCGCCGAGCACCCCGACCACGGCGGCCAACCTGCGGAAGGCGAATTCCTCGTCCAAAGTGTTCGCCAGCGCGGCGGCACCGTGGGGGTTGTGCGCGGCGTCGATCAGCACGGTCGGCGCGGCTTTGACACGTTCCAGCCTGCCCGGCGTCTGCACTGCGGCGAAGGCCTCACGCACACGGTCCACCGCGAGCTTGCGTTCCTTGCCCGCGCCGAAGAACGCCTCCACGGCGGCGAGCGCGAGCGCCGCGTTGGCGGCCTGGTGCCTGCCGTGCAGCGGCAGGAAGATCTCGTCGTACACCCCGCCGAGCCCCTGCAGGCTGAGCAGTTGTCCGCCCACGGCGATGTCGCGGCTGAGCACGCCGAACTCGCTGCCCTCTCGCGCGACGGTGGCGTCCACCTCGACGGCACGCTCCAGCAGCACACGTTCGGCGTCGGCGTGCTGTTCGGCCAACACGGCGATGCCGCCCGGCTTGATGATCCCGGCCTTCTCCCCCGCGATCGAACGACGATCATCGCCGAGGTACTCGGTGTGGTCGATGCCGATGGGAGTGATCACGGAGATCTGGGCGTCGGCGATGTTGGTGGCATCCCAGCGCCCGCCCATGCCGGTCTCCAACACCGCCACCTCGACGGGTGCGTCGGCGAACGCGGCGAACGCCATACCGGTGAGCACCTCGAACTTGCTCATGGCCGGTTCGTTCTCGCCCGTCGCGTTGTCGACCATCGACACGAACGGCTCGATGTCGCGGTAGGTGTTGACGTAGGTCTCGGCCGAGATCGGCTCGCCGTCGACGCTGATGCGCTCGGTCACCAACTGCAGGTGAGGGCTCGTGTACCGTCCGACGCGCAACCCCAGGTGGCTGAACAGCGTCTCGATCATCCGCGCGGTCGAGCTCTTGCCGTTGGTACCCGCGATGTGGATCACCGGATACGCGCGCTGCGGATCGCCGAGCAGATTCGCCAGCGTGGAGATCCGGGTCAGCGAAGGCTCGATCTTGGTCTCGGGCCAACGCCGATTGAGTTCGGCCTCCACGGTGAGCAACTCACGACGGGCCTGTTCGTCGATCGCGGCCTCGTCGACCGGTTCGACGTCGGACTCGTCGTCCGGCAACGGACCGGCGATGAAGTTCTCCCCTTCCGAGAGTTCGGGGGGAAACTCCTGGTCGTCGGGCGGCACGCACTCTCCCTCGACAGCTTGCTGTGACGCTGTCGAGTCTACGTCGCCGCCGATACGGTGCCCGGGTGCCCTTCGACCACAACACCCACTACCACCCGCTGCTGCTCCGACTGGTACCTCCCGGCGCGCGGCGAGCGTTGGACGTCGGGTGCGGCATGGGTGAGTTCGCCAGGAAGTTGGCGGCGAGAGGCCTGGACGTCGACGCCATCGACCCGGCGGGGGAAGTGCTGGAGCCGGCCAAAGCGCTGGGTTCACCCGGGCCGGGCACCATCACCTATCACCGGGCCGACGTGACCGAACATCCACTGCCACCACGGCACTACGACGTCATCACGTGCATCGCGTCACTGCATCACCTGCCGTTCGACACCGTGGCAACGCTGCGCGACGCCCTCGCGCCCGGAGGTGTGCTGGCGGTGCTGGGCCTGGCGCGCCCGAGCACGCCCCGGGACCGGGCGGTCTGGTTGGCTTCCCTGCCCCTCAACTACGTCGCCCAGGCGGTGGTGTCGGTGGCCGAACGTCTGAACGGGGGCGCGGACCCCGTTCCCGAGGCACCGATCCGGGATTGGGACATGTCGCTGAACCACATTCGCCGCGAGGCCGCTCGGCTGCTGCCCGGCAGTCGGATCCAAGTACTGCCGTTCTGGCGCTATCTCCTCGTCTATCGGCGAATGTGAGGAGTCCGACGCCCGGATACCGGTCGGCCCCGTGCCGCTCGAAATGCACGCTCCCTGCCCGTCATCCTCAAGGGAGTTCTCCGCTCACTCGCTGACACCGGACGAGGGCATTCGAGTGGCCCGACGCGACCGTCGGCCGCGCTGCTCGAAGCCGGTCAGAAACCAGTTCACGACTCCCATGGTGGCGACGATCGTCGCCACCACGACGGGAAGCACGAGAGCCGCAGGCGTTCCGGCCCGCTCGGCGATCTCACCGGTGACGGCGGAACCGAGTGACTGCCCGACGATGATCCCCGAACCCAGCATCGTCATCACGGTCGCCGTGCGTCCGGCCGGACTGCGTTCGGCCCCGAAGCTGTACTGGGTGACCAGGGTCGGGCCGATACCGATACCCAGAAGCGCCAGGGCCGTGACCATCCCGGGGACGTCCTGCACGAACAGAAGCAACAGGCTGCCGGAGAAAAGGATCGCGGAGAACGTCACCCAGCGGGCACGCAGCGAGAACCTCGACGGCATGAGCACGACACCGAGGGCGAACGCGGCGGAACCGATGCCCATCACCCCGTACAGGAGTCCGGCTTGATCGGATGCCCCGCGGTCGGCCATGAATGAGGTCAGCGACGTGAGCATCGCGCCGAAGAAGGAACCGACGCCGAAGGTACCGGTCACGACGACGAGCAGGCGAGCGCGGAACAGTTCACGCGCCGAGGAGGGCGCGGCACCGTCCGCACCGCGGGCCGCGGAGACGTGCCGGCCGCTCGGATGCAGAGCGAACGCACCGACGAACAACAGGGTGAGCACGGCAGCCCCGACCAGCGGGGCCCACGGCGCGAACGCCGAGGCGAGGATGCCGACGACGAACGGACCGATGACGAACACGGTCTCGTCCGCGGCGGATTCATAGGCCATCGTGGACGACAGGGTCCGTGCCCGGCGAGTGGGAGCCATGCGTTCGGTGATGATCGTGACCAGGCGGGAACGCGACATCGGCGCGACCTGTGGAGCGGTGGCGCCGATTCCGAACGCGACGGCCAGAACGGCGATGTCCGGGGCATCGCTGTAAGCCACCATCGTGAAGGCGAGAAGCATCGCAGCGTTCGCACCGGCGAGCACCAACAGCACCGGCCGTTGTCCGAAACGGTCGGCAGCCGCTCCCGAGAGCGTGCCGAAGCAGGCCGTCCCGGCACCGACCGCGGCCGAATTGAGGCCGCCGAGGGAGATCGACTCCCGGGCAGAGACCACGAGGGTGAGCACTCCCACGACCATCATGGCGAACGGCAGACGCGCGATGAAGGCGATGAGGAAGTAAGGCAGTCCCGCCGTGCGAAGCAGCCTCGGTGAGGACGAACCGGTTTCGATCGTCCGAGTCATGAGACACCTCCACGGATGCGGTGGTTGCTTACGTGCCGCCGCTGTCCGTCGGGGTGCCGACGGCCGGTAGATGCACAGAACTGGACGGGCCGAGAACACGTCACGGCCGCGAGACGCCGCGAGACACTGTACCCGCCGACCCGGCATGGTTTTTCCGGTGGCGCCCCATGGGGCCTACGCGCTCCCTTCGCCCGGCCCGGCGAAGGGAGCATCCCCCTTCCCCGCACGACCACATCGAGGGGTGGCGGGTGAATTGTCGAAGCCGACACCGGGCGGCATCCGGCTCACCGCCCGGTGTCGGCCTGTGCGGGGGGCGGCCCGGCATCCGTCCCCCGCGTCTGTCACCGGTCCCTCACGCGCGCCACTCCTCGATCAGCGACTCCGCGTCCCGGACCAGCACGTTCGCCACCTCCTCGTCCGCGATCCGTTTCTCAACGCCGTCGGCGAACGTGTGCAGCACCACCGAGGCCGCGAGGGTGCTGAATCGCTTGAGCCCCTCCACGGCGATGAGCTTGAGCTCCAGCACCTTCGCCGTCTTCGCGTCGATGCGGTCCTCGTCCGCGAACCTCTCCACCAGCTCTCGCATGTCGTCAAGCGAGGTGGTGACCGTGAAAGTCACCTTCCGCTCGGCCGTGTTGCCCGCCTTGTCGGTCGCCGTGACCACGAGTTCGTGCGTACCGAGGCTCAACGTGTGCAGCGGTATCCCCGCCCCGTTTCGCACGGCCTCGCCGTCGAGAGTCGCTTCCTCCGAGGCGACGCCCGAGCCGGTGTCGGCGACCTCCCAGCCGAGGGTGACGTCGGTGGCATCGCCGTAGGAGGCACCGTCCTCCACTCCGGTCACCGAGACCTCGGGTGCCTCGTCGTCGACCTCCGCCACACCATCACCGATGAACGTCAGCGAATCGAGATCGAACGGGCTCGCGGTCTCACCCCGGAACACCACGAACAACTCGGTCGTGCCGCCCGGATCGGTCACCGCGGCCGGAGGCAGGTCCTCGTACCGGTCCCAGCCACCCGTGGACGGAACATCCACAGTGGCCACCACCGGGCCGTCCGGAGCCCCGGCCCGCAGCTCCACGGAGCCACCGCCGCCCTCGGGTGCCGACACTCGCAGCGAGACCTCGTCGATGCCCGCGAAATTCACCGGCGTGAACGCGATCCAGTCACCGTCGTCGATGTCACCGATACGCTTGCCGTTCTCCGCGCCTTCCGCGTTCACGATCCGGATGCCTTCCGAGGACGTGAAGTACTCGCCCTGTTTGTGCTTGGGCTGCAGGATCACGGTGTCCCGGCTGATCAACCGCGGCGCGTCGGTGCCGCCGTGGTCGGTGTAGCTGGCGTCGATCGAGTAGAAGATGTTCGCCCCGGCGTGGCCGTCGTCCACGATGGTCTCGATCATGCCCTCACAGGCGTTGATCGGGTCCATGGGATGCGCGTGCGCGTCGTGGCCGAGTGCGGGCTGTACGACCACCTCACCGCAGTCGATCTCGCCGTCCTCGGGGTCGGTGACGTCGACGTCAAACGCCACGTGGTCACCGAAGTCGAAGAACCCGCCGTTCACGGGTGCTTCCATGGAAACCGTGGGCGCGGTGTTGCCCACCGTCACGGTCACGTTGCCCACTCCGGTCTTGCCCGTCTCGTCGGTCACCGCGAGCTGCACGTTGTACTGCCCGTGTTCGGTGAACGTGTACGTCGGATCGGCCTCGGCGGACGTGCCACCGTCACCGAAGTCCCACGCGTAGGTGACCTCCGTGCCCTCGGGGTCGTGCGACCCTTCGCTGGTGAACGACACTTCCAACGGGGCCTGCCCCGAGGTCACCGTGGCCCCCACCTCGACGATCGGCCTGCGGTTGCCCTGGTTGTACTCGATGCGGTAGAGCCCCGAGTCCGGGTTGTCCCGGCCGTAGCCACCGCCCCACTCCAGCAGGTACATGGCACCGTCGGCCCCGAACCGCATGTCCATCGGCGCCATCGTCTGTTCACTCGTCAACCACGGGTCGAGGTTGAGCACATCGCCCTGTTCGTCGAGCGTGATGGTGTAGATGCGGTTACGCGCCCACTCGTAGAAGAACGCCTTGCCGTCGTAGTACTCGGGGAACTTGCCCTCGGATTCGAGGTCGGGGTCGTACCGGTACACCGGACCGCCCATGGGAGCGGCACCACCGGTTTCCAGGATCGGGAACTCCTCCGACTCCCCGTAGCCGTACCAGACGTCGGCCTCCTGGGCGGGCGGCAGTTCGGCGAGCCCCGTGTTGTTCGGCGAGTCGTTCACCGGATTCGCACAGTCGAACTTCTCCCCCGAGGTGCCCGTGGCGAAGTCGTAGTCGTTGTACGGGATGTTGTCGCCGATGCAGTACGGCCAACCGTAGAAACCCGGCTCCCGCACGATGTTCCACTCGACCTTGCCGTCGGGGCCGCGCTCGGGGTCGGCGGCGCCGGCGTCGGGGCCGTAGTCGGCCAGGTACAGAGTCCCGTCGACATCGACGGTGAACCGGAACGGGTTACGAAATCCCATCGCGTAGATCTCGGGGCGCGTGTTCTCCGTGCCCGGCGCGAACATGTTGCCCTCGGGGATCGTGTACCCGCCCTCGGCCTGCGGGGTGATGCGCAGGACCTTGCCGCGCAGGTCGTTGGTGTTGGCCGACGTCTTCTGCGCGTCGAACAGGTCCCGTCCTTCCCGCTCGTCGATCGGGGTGTACCCACTCGATTCGAACGGGTTGGTGTCGTCGCCGACACCGATGTACAGGTCACCCGTCGGACCGAACGTGAGGTATCCGCCTGTGTGGCCCGGCTCCTCCCGGCGTGAGGCGGGGATGTCGAGGATCTGTACCTCGCTGTCGAGCGAGATCGCGTCGCCTTCGACGGTGAACCGGGACACGCGGTTGATCTCCTCGTCCCCGGGCGGGGAGTAGTACAGGTAGATCCAACCGTTGTCGGCGAAGCCCGGGTCGAGCACCAACCCCACCAGGCCGTCCTCACCGCCGGAGTAGACCGGAAGCTCCAATGCCGTGAACGTGCTCTGGGTCTCCGGGTGATACACCATCACCCGGCCCAGGATCTCCGAGTAGAACACTCGGCCGTCCGGGGCGACGTCCATGGCGGTGGGTGCCTGGGTGTTGGTGTCGAGCGCGACCTTCTCGAACGCGGCGCCCACCGTGGCCGAGCAGTCCGCTTCGACCACACCGGCCGCCGTGCGCACACCGCCGAGGATGTGCTGGATGAAAGGTTCCTCGCTGTAGGCGGCGCTGTCATGCCCCATGGCGGTGGCCCACACACGGGACAGACCGACATCGCGACACCAGGAGATCGGGTGGTCGGCTCCCATCGCGTCGGGGCCGGGATCATAGGTGGACTCGTCGGCCGACACGAGCACGTGCACCTTGCCGCGCATACTCTGGTCGAAATTGTACCACTCCTCGGCCCGTTCCCAACGCGCCGGGAGCCCTTCCGTCGACGGATGGTGGTGGTCGGTGACCTTCGCCGTGCCGTCCAGCACGCCCGGCGAGTGCGACGGCATGTGCGCGCCCGCGTTCACAAGGTCGTCCCACCACGGGAACTCGTTCTCGATCCCCATGTCGGTGGCGTTGTGGATCGCGGCGATACCGCCGCCGTTCTCCACGTAGTTCTGCATCGCCTCGCGCTGCGCGTCGTTCTCCCAGACCATGCCGGAGGTCTGGAACATGATGACGACGTCGTAAGCCGCCAGGTCGTCGTCGTTGAAGACGCTGGAATCCTCGGTGTGGTCGAACGTGAAGTCGTTCTCGGCGGCCAGGTCCTCGAACATCTCGATCCCGGCCGGAATGGACTCGTGCCGATATCCCTCGGTCTTGGTGAACAGCAGTGCGTGGAACTCGGCTTCCTGTGCCTGCGCGGCCACCGGAGCCACTCCGGCGGTGAGCAACCCGCCCAACGCGATGGCGCCGAGGCGCGACAACGGTCTCTTGCGTCTACTCATGGAATCCTCACGTGGGGTGTAGAGGGTGATGAGTGATCACGGCGTGCCGGCGCCGTCGACGGTCGGGGACGAACCACTCCCTACGACATCACCTCCTTCAAAAAGGCCAGGCCGTCGACCGCGAGCGCGTCCTGACTCGTGGCCAACGGACGCCAGATCGAGGCCGCTTTGGCGATGCTGTCGTTGTGCGCGGTGAACGACTCGATGCACAACGGCCCGGTGTAACCAGCGTCGGCGAGCGCCGACAGCAACTCGGGCCAGTCGAAGTGGTCGCGGCCGGGTGCTCCGCGGTCGTTGGCGCACACCTGTACGTGTGCGACACGGTCATAGGCCGCGCGGATCGCCGCGGCGATATCACGTTCCTCGATGTTCTGGTGGTAGAAGTCGAGCGCGACACCGCACGAGGGCATCCCCTCCAGGGCGCGCAGAGTCTGCTCGACGGTGTTGAACAGGCTGGTTTCGTACCGGTTGAGCGGCTCGATCCCGAGTGTCACACCGACGTCGTGGGCGTGCTCCACCACCGGGGTGATGTGTTCCCGCCATTCACGGACGCACGCGGCTCGTTCCCGTTCCGACATCCGCCAGGTGCGCCCCACGGAGGCGTAGGCCGGGCCGCACAGCGCGGAGGAACCGAGCTCCGCCGCGATGTCCAGGCATCGACGCAGATAGTCCTGGGTGGCGTCGACCGTGCCCGCGTCGGCGTTCACCAGTTCCCGCCCCTCCGGCATGACCAGCACCACCGAAGCGCCGAGTCCGTGGTCGGCCAGCAGTCGGCTCGCCTCACCGGGGTCCCAATCCCCCACGTTCTCCACCGGAAGCTCGACGAGGTCGAATCCTCGGGCCGCGATGGCGGGCACCAGTCTCCGCAGTTCGGCGTCGTCCAACGGTGACGTCCAGACCCACGTGTTCACACCGATCGGGTGCATAGTGGACATTGCTCGGCACTCCTGTCGACTCGGCACCGCTCGTCATTGCCAACGCTGGGGGTAACCGGGCATGTCCTGGCAACCGCACAGCGCGTAGTGCAGTGGCGGCATGCTCTCGCCGAGATACCGGTCGAGGTTCTCCTCCGTCACCACCGGCTGCGGCAGGACCCATTCACGCGGCACCTGTTCGCCCGACAGGATTCGCAGCGCGGCGATGACCGGCGTACGCCACTGATAGGTCGGATACGCCGGGGCCTGCGCGGTCAGGTTCTCGTCCCGCCACTTCTCCAGGAACTGTTGCTGGTCCTCGCCCGAGATGGCGGGAGGCTCCATGCCTTGGTCCTCGAATGCCTCCAGCACGGCCACGGCCGCCGTGCCGTCGTCCATCCAGATACCGTCGATCCGGCCCTCGCGTTGGAGGTGGTCACTGACGATGCCCTTGGCTCTTGCCGTGTCGTTCTCGGTGAACTCGACTCCCACCACTTCGACACCGCGTTCGGCGAAGACGCGTTCGGCCGCGGCCCACCGGTGTTCCAACACGTCCACCCCGGGCAGCACGCGCAGTGCCAGCACCGTGCCACCCTCACCGACCTCGTCGGAGAGGAATTCCGCTGCCGTGGCACCGAAGGCGTAGCCTCCGATGGGGTGGATGAACGTCACGGGACAATCGGTGTTGACACCGCGGTCGAACACGATCACGGGGAGGCCGCTGTCGCATGCCTGTTCCACGGCGGGCGTCAACGTCGACGTCGTGTTCGGTGAGACGATCAGGGCGTCGCAGCCCTGTGCCACCAACGATGCGATGTCACTGATCTGCTTGTCGTCCTTGGCCTCGGCGTCGAGAACGGTGAAATCGGCGATCTCGTCGTGCAGTTCCACTTCGGCCTGCATGGTCTTCCAGCCGACCTGCCGCCACGGATTGTCCACCGACGCGTTGGAGAAACACAGATGGTGCGGCCCCTCGGTGGCATAGGAAGAGGTGTCGACCGGGTCCGGTTCGAGCGCCTGTTCCCACGGTTTACCGTCCGGTCCTTCGGGCGTGACGTCCCGCAGAGCGAGTTGCCGCTCATACTCGGCTTGGTCGAAGAACTCGTTCGCCTCCGAGGTCTGCCGCTGTGTCCCGTCCGGCGAAGCACCCTCAGTGGGGAGGTCGCTGGTGCAGCTCGCCATCGTCAACGCCCCCACCGCGGCGACCACGGTCAACCATGATTTCCTCATGCGGTTCTCCTTGTCCGGAACTTCGACCGCCCCACTGCCGCGTAGGCCACGGCGGCGATGATGATGACGCCCTGTACGGCCGACTCCGGCCCTCCGGAGACGCCGAGAAGGTTGAGCAGTGAGAACAAAGCCTCCAGCGTGAGCGCACCCGCCACCGCGGCGACGACGGAGCCTCGCCCTCCGCCGAGCACCACGCCACCCAGGACGACGGCCGTGATGACCTGGAACTCCAGCCCATCGCCGACCTGCGCGGACACACCGGCGAACCCGCCGAGCAGGATCGCGGCGATCGCCGCCGACACTCCCGACAACACGAACGCGAGCGTGCGCAGGCCCTCGACACCGCCGCCGCCGAGTCGCACCGCGGTCTCGTTGTCGCCGACCGCCACGAGCGTGCGCCCGGTGCCGCCTCTCATGAACACCACGGCCGCGACCACCAGCCCGGCGAGCAGCAACACCGACCACGGCACCTGGCCGAGCAGCGGAACCTCGAAGCCCTCGCGCCCCACGGTGCGGAAAGCCCCCGACAGCGCTCCCCGGGGCGCACCGCCGGTCCACAGGAACACCGCGCCGTCGAGCACGAGCAGCATCCCGAGCGTGACGATGAACGACGGCACCGACAGTCGTGTGGTGATCAGTCCGTTGACCAGGCCCACCAGCGCACCGAGGACCAGCAACAGCGGCACGACCCACACCGTCGCCGTCTCGTCACCGTCGAGCAGCCGCGCCGCGATCACGACCTCCGCCGTGACCAGCGATCCGACCGAGAGGTCGAACCCGCCGCTGACGATGACGAAGTACTGTCCGATGGCGAGGATCATCAACGGCGCCGCACGTTTGAGCAGCGCCAGGTAACCCGACGGTTCGCTGTAGGCGGGACCGGCGAACGCCAAAGCCACCAGCACGATCGCGAGCACGGCCAGGACCGGGCCGGTGCCGTTCCCAAGTCTGGGGCCCGGCAGTCCGCGCGATCGTCGCGTGGGAGTGGTGGTCTCGGTCATCGGCCGGCCCTCCTACGCCTGGTGTACAGCGCGACGGCCACGATCAGCACGACACCACGGACCACGTCCTTGAAGAACGAATTCACACCCAGGTCATCGAAGATCGTGTCGAGGGTCGCGAGGATGAGGACACCGCCGATCGTGCCGACCACGCCACCCCGTCCACCGGCAAGGATCGTGCCGCCCAGCACCACCGCCGCGATGGACTCCAGGTCGTAACCACCGTCGGTACCCACCCACGGGGCTCCCGCACCCAGCCTGCTCGCGAGGAACAACCCGGCCAGGCCCGCGGCCACCGAACACAACACGTGCGCCAACACCACGGTCCGCTCGGTACGGACGCCCGAGAACCGCGCGACCTCCTCATCGCCGCCCACGGCATAGACGTGGTAGCCGGGACGCGTCCGTGTAAGGAACCACCAGGCCACCGCCGCGAGCCCGAGCATCAGCACTGCCGACACCGGGACCGGCCCGATCCGGTCGTAACCGAGGTGCTGGAACACCGTGGGCACGTCCCCAGCCGGGCCGTCGTAGGAACTTTCCAAGTAGCCACGGATGATCAGCCCGGTGCCCAACGTCGCGATGAACGCGTTCACCTTCAGACGCGTGACCACCAACCCGTTGACCAGTCCCACCCCGACCGCGCACGCGAGCGTCAACACCACGGCGGGCACGATCATCGCCGGATCACCGGCCATCGTCTCCGCGGCAATCAACGAGGAGAGCCCCACCAGGTAAGCCACCGACAGATCCAACTTGCCGGTGAGGATCACCATCGTCTGTCCTATGGCTACCAAACCGAGTGCGGTGCTGCGAACGAGGATGTTCGAGATTCCACCCTGATCGAGCAATACTCCGCCGCGCAGGGCGACAAGCACACTTCCGACGATGACGACCAGCACCAAGGCGCCGTAGACACCGACGACCGGATTCGCCAACCGGCTAGTCCACTGAGGACTATTAGAAGTTCTGGAGGCCACAGCGGTTCCGCTCACGCGGCCTCCTCCGTGTCCTGCGGGACACCCTCCCCTACCGCGGCACGCAAAAATGCCACAGCGGGGGCCCACCCCAGTCGGCCGCCATAAGCGCAACACAAATCCTCGCTCACGCGGCCTCCTCCGTCGCCACATGGCCGGTGGCCAGCCTCATCACCGCCTCCTCCGTCGGCCCCGCGGGGAGCTCGCCCGCGATCCGACCGTCGTGCATGACCAGCACCCGGTCGCTCATGCCGATCAACTCGGGCAGCTCGGAGGAGATCATCACGATGGCGACACCGTCCCTGGCCAGCCCGCGCAGCAGCTCGTACACCGCCTGTTTGGCGCCGACGTCGATGCCGCGGGTCGGTTCGTCGACGATGAGTACCCTGGGCTCCACCGCCAACCACTTGGCGAGCACCACCTTCTGCTGGTTTCCGCCGGACAGGAACCGCACCTCCTGCTCCGGTGACCGCGCGACCACCGTCACCGCCTGCAGCAGCTCCGAAACGCCTACCGCCGTGCCGCGCGCTCGCCCGCCGAACGCCGCACGCCGTACCAGCAGCGTGTTGTCCCGCACCGACTGGCGCAGGGCCAGTCCCTCGCCCTTGCGGTCCTCGGTGACGTGCGCGATCCCGGACCTCACAGCCACGCGTGGCGACCGCACTCGCACCGGCGAACCGTCCACTTCGACCGTTCCGGTGGTGAACGGCTCGCTGCCGCACACCGCCCGGGCAACGGCTGAACGCCCCGCGCCCTGCAGCCCCGCCAGCCCGACGATCTCGCCCGCGCGTACTTCCAGGTCTATGTCGCGCAGCCGCTCGTTGCCACATCCAGACAACCGCAACCGCGTCACACCGAGCTCCGACTCGGCCGCGCGCGACGGGAACAACGCCTCGAGCGGACGCCCCACCATGTGGCGCACGAGATCATCACCGGTCAGCTCGTCACTCGCCCGGGACGTGACCAACGCACCGTCCTTGAGGACGGTGATGCGGTGACTGAGTTCGAACACCTCCACCAGCCGGTGGGAGACGTACAGAACGGCGATATCCCGGTCGCACAGTCGCCGCACGAGTCCGTACAGCAGCTCCACCTCGTTGTCGGCCAACGCGGCGGTGGGTTCGTCCATCGCCAGCACTCGGACATCACTCGACAGCGCCTTGACGATCTCCACGACCTGCCGTTGAGCGACCGACAACCGTCGCACGGGATCTCGCGGAGAGATACCCGTGGCGCCGAGGTCCTCCAGCAACGCCGCCGTGTCCGCCTCCATGCGCCGCCGATCGACCATCCCGCGCCGCACCGGCTCCGACCCGAGAAACACGTTCTCGGCCACCGACCGATCACCGAGCAGATTGAGTTCCTGGTGCACGATGGAGATGCCCGCGGCCTGCGCCTGCCTGGGAGTCGAGAACGACACCGGACCCCAGTCGAGTTCCACGCTGCCGCCGTCGGCGGCATGGACTCCGGCCAGGATCTTCATCAGCGTCGACTTGCCCGCCCCGTTCTCCCCCACGAGGGCGTGCACCTCACCGGCGTACAGGTCGAGGTCCACATCGCGCAGAACCACGTTGCCCAGGAACCGTTTGGTGATCCCCCGCATGCGGACCACCGGCTCCCGCCCAGTGAGACCAGTCACAGCCATAGCTGCGCACAATAGTCGATCTTATGCGCATGTCAAACAAAAGTATTTCTTATCGATACACAAGAAGGCATGTAGTGAACCCAAGGTTTCGTGACCGCAAATCACCCTTTTGGAAGATCTACCAACGAAAGGGACCAGCTAGAACTGAGGGATGCGCAGCCGCCGGAGTCTGGTCACCGTCCTCGTGTCCGTGTTCGTGCTGGCACTGATACATCCCGCCACCGCGGCCGCGGCCTCTCCGGAGCCGGTACAGACCTCCCCGGTGCAGACCTCCTCGGAGCCGATGCGCTACGTCGCTCTGGGCGACTCGTACACCTCCGGGCCCCTGATCCCTTTCCAGCGCCTCGATCGGATCGGTTGCCTGAGATCCACCAACAACTACCCGTCCGTGGTGGCCCGACGGCTCGGACACACGGTGCTCACCGACGTTAGCTGCGCCGGGGCCGACACCACCGACGTGACGCGGCCACAGGAACTGGCCCTCGGACACAATCCACCACAGTTCGACGCCCTCCGCTCCGACACCGACCTGGTGACCATCGGCATCGGCGGCAACGACTACGGCGTCTTCGGCAGTGTCATCGACACCTGCCCGGAACTACGGGAAACGGATCCGACCGGCAGTCCCTGCCAGGAACACTTCACAGTGGACGGCACCGATACGCTGAAAGCCGCGATCGACCGCACTCGCGTAGACGTCGAGACGGTGCTCGCCGGCGTCCGACAGCGCTCCCCTAAGGCCACGATCCTGTTGATCGGCTATCCCCGAATCGCGCCGCCCAGCGGCACCTGTCCCCACATCCTGCCGTTCTCCGACGGCGACTACGCCTGGCTGAACGACATCGAGGAGACACTCAACGCGGCTTTGGCCACAGCGGCGGCGAACAGCGGGACCGGCACCACGTTCATCGACACCTACCCCGCATCGCTCGGCCACGACGCCTGCTCCGACCACGCGTGGATCCAAGGGCGGGTCCTCAACCCGATCGGCGCGGCGCACTACCACCCGAACCACTGGGGCATGGAAGGCGTCGCCGAGGTCATCCTCGACCACCTGGCCGCCCGCGGACGGTGAGCGGGAACGGCGACCTCACCCGCTAGCCGCCCGCGAGACTCACGAACCCAGCGAGTCCAGCGACTCCAGCCTGGCCTTGATGCGTTCGATGTCGGCGACGGCGGCGTCCCGGCGAGCACGGACCTTCTCGACGACCTCGGCGGGCGCCTTGTCCAGGAAGGACTGGTTGCCGAGCTTGCCCTCGTTCTGCTTGAGCTCCTTCTCGGCGGCGGCGAGGTCCTTTTGCAGCCGCTTACGTTCGGCGGCCACGTCGATCGCCCCGGACAGGTCGATCTCCACCGTCACCGGACCGCTCGACAGGGCGACCTCCAGTGAGGCCGTCGTCGAGAACGCGTCACCGGGCTCGCTCAACCTGGCCAGTGACCGCACCGCCTCCTCGTGGCCCTCGATCGCGGCGGCCCCTTCTCCGGACAGTCGGGTCGACACCCGCTGCCCCGGCTTGAGGCCCTGGTCCGAGCGGAACCGCCGAACTTCCGTGACCAGCTTCTGCACGTCGGCGATCCGCGTGTCCGCCTTCGGGTCGGCGGGGAATGCCCACGCCGAACCCACGGGCCACTCCGTGATCACCAACGACTCACCGCCGGTGAGCGTGGTCCACAGCCGCTCGGTGATGAACGGGATGAACGGGTGCAGCAACCGCAGCACCACGTCGAGAACGTGGCCCAACACCACCCGGGTGCTTTCGGCCTTCTCACCGGCCAGCTGCACCTTCGCCAGCTCCAGGTACCAGTCGCACAGCTCGTCCCACGTGAAGTGGTAGAGCAGGTTGGTGGCCTTGGCGAACTGGAAGTCCTCCAGCAGCGAGTCCACTTCGGAGGCGACGGACGAAAGCCTGCCGAGGATCCACCGGTCGGCCTCGGTCAGTTCGTCGGCGTCGGGCACCGGGACGGCGGCGGTGGCGCCGTTGGACATGGCGAAACGGGTGGCGTTCCACAACTTCGTGCAGAAGTTACGCGACCCGGCGGCCCATTCTTCGGCCAACGCCATATCGGCACCGGGGTTGGCACCCCGCGCCAGCGTGAACCGCGTGGCGTCGGCACCGAACCGGTCCATCCAGTCCAACGGGTCGATGACGTTGCCCGTGGACTTCGACATCTTCTTGCCGTGCGCGTCCCGGATCAGGCCGTGCAGGTAGATGTGTTCGAACGGGATCGAGCGTTCCGGGCCGTTGTCCCGCATGCCGTACAGGCCAAACATCATCATCCGGGCGACCCAGAAGAAGAGGATGTCGTAGCCGGTCGACAGCACGCTGGTCGGGTAGAACTTCGCCAGGTCGGCGGTCTCCTCGGGCCAGCCCAACGTGGACATCGGCCACAACCCCGACGAGAACCACGTGTCGAGCACGTCGGGATCCTGGGTCCAGCCCTCACCGCTGGGCGGCTGCTCGTCGGGACCGACGCACACCGTCTCGCCGTTCGGTCCGTACCACACCGGAATGCGGTGCCCCCACCACAACTGGCGCGAAATGGTCCAGTCGTGCATGTTGTCGACCCAGTCGAAGTAGCGCTTGGCCAACTCCGGCGGATGGATCTTCACTCGGCCGTCGCGCACGGCGTCACCCGCGGCCTTCGCCAGCGGCTCGACCCTCACCCACCACTGCAGCGACAGGCGAGGCTCCACCACCGTGTCACAGCGGGAGCAATGCCCCACCGCGTGCACGTACGGACGCTTCTCCGCCACGATCCGGTTCTGCTCACGCAGCGCCGCGACGACGGCAGGCCGGGCCTCGAACCGGTCCAGGCCCTCGAACGGACCGTGTGCCGTGATGATCCCGCGCTCGTCCATGATCGACGGCATGGGCAGGTCGTGTCGTCGGCCGATCTCGAAGTCGTTGGGATCGTGCGCGGGAGTGACCTTCACCGCTCCGGTACCGAACTCGGGGTCGACGTGGGAATCGGCCACGATCGGGATCCGACGACCCGTCAACGGGAGTTCGACCTCGGTTCCCACGAGGTGCGCGTACCGCTCGTCGTCCGGGTGCACCGCCACCGCCGTGTCACCCAGCATCGTCTCGGCCCGCGTCGTGGCCACCACGATGGAGGCGTCGCCCTCGCCGTAGCGGATGGACACGAGCTCGCCCTCGTCGTCGGAGTGGTCCACCTCGATGTCGGACAGCGCCGTCATGCACCGCGGGCACCAGTTGATGATGCGTTCGGCCCGGTAGACGAGTCCGTCGTCGTAGAGTCGCTTGAACATCGTCTGGACGGCACGCGAAAGGCTGTCGTCCATGGTGAACCGCTCACGCGACCAGTCCACGCCGTCGCCGAGACGTTTCATCTGGTCGAGGATCTTGCCGCCGTACTCGGCCTTCCAGTCCCAGACCCGCTCGACGAACCGTTCACGGCCCAAGTCGTGGCGTGACAGCCCCTCCTTCGCGAGCTCCCGCTCCACCACGTTCTGGGTGGCGATGCCCGCGTGGTCCATGCCGGGCAGCCACAGCACCTCGTAACCCTGCATGCGCCTGCGCCGCGTCATGGCGTCCATGAGCGTGTGGTTGAGCGCATGCCCCATGTGCAGACTGCCGGTGACGTTCGGTGGCGGAAGCACGATCGAGAACGGCGGCTTGTCCGACGTCGCATCGGCTTGGAAATAGCCCGCCGATACCCACCGCTGGTAGATCGCGGCCTCTTCGTCGGCCGGATTCCAAGAAGTGGGCAGATCGGTGTTTCGCGCTGCGCTGTCCGTCACGATAAGTAAGTCTACGAAGTCCCTCCTCCCGCCTCTCACCGGCTCACCGGCTGCGGACGGAGTCAGGAGGAACCGGCCACCAGGATCGTGGGGACGATCAACGTCGCTGTGACGATCTCCTCGACGGTCTTACGCAGAGCGTCGCTCGCCCAGTTGCCCTCCGCGATCTTCTTGGCCCTGCGATCGGCCACCTCGCCGTCCTCCTTGCCGATGACGTGCTTCAGCGCCGTGGTGTTGGCCAACAGGGCGATCAGCGCGGCGGTACGTTCGTCCGGCTCCTCGCCGTCCACGAGCACACGACGCAACTGGGCCTTGACCTGTTCCTCGTGCCGGGAGTCCTCGGCGGGCCAGCGGGTGGTGGGGAACAGTCCGAGAACACGACCACGTTCCCGGCGGAGAATGCCACGTTCGACGAGTCCCTGGAGCAGACGCTCGATGAGTTGACCACTCGCCAAGGGACTCAACACGTCCTTGGGTTTCTTCCCTTCCAGCGTGGACAGTTGAGCGAGCGCGTCGTCCAGCGGTGCCGACCCGGTCGGTGTGTCGTCCCGCATCACGATCCTGCCCGACTTGCCCTCGTCGCCGTCGGTGGTGATATCGACACGCTCTCGGATGGCCAGTTCCACCAGCAGTGCCCCGGCCAGCGAATGCTCCAGATGGGAGATCATGCTCACCGGTTTGCCGACCTCGTCGTCGTACACCAGCAACAGCAGATCCTCAGCGATCAACATACCCGCGAGCGTAGAGGATGATCTTCACTCGCGTTCGGTGTCCGGAACACGTCATGATGGAGGGGCCGCGCAACGTGAAGGAGTGGTGCCGATGGGCCGGGTGACGGTACGCAGACCCGTGCGAAAACTGACTCCGCACGGCGACCGCCGCAGGCCGGACACGCTGGCCGCCGAGGAACCGCTGGAGATCCGCGTCTCGGGCACCCCCCTGGCCGTCACCATGCGGACACCGGGACACGACGTCGAACTCGCACACGGTTTCCTGCTGTCCGAAGGTGTCATCGGGGCCAGGGAGGACGTCGTCCTCGCCCGCTACTGCGACAGTGTGGACGACACCGGCCGCAACACGTACAACGTGCTCGACCTCCAGCTGGCCGACGACGTGCCGATGCCCGACGTCGGAGTGCAGCGCAACTTCTACACCACGTCGTCCTGCGGGGTGTGCGGCAAGGCCGCGTTGGACGCCGTGCGGCTGAAAAGCCGGTTCGCTCCCGGCGACTCGACGTTCACGATCGATCGCACGGTGCTGTCGGCACTGCCCGACGCCCTTCGACGGGAACAACGCGTGTTCGCCTCCACCGGAGGGCTGCACGCGGCGGCCCTGTTCACCGCGGACGGCACGTTGCTCGCCGTGCGGGAGGACGTCGGCAGGCACAACGCCGTGGACAAACTGCTCGGCTGGACACTTCAGGAGAACCGTGTTCCCGCGCGCGACACCGGATTGTTACTGTCCGGCCGCGCCTCCTTCGAACTGGTTCAGAAGGCGACGATGGCGGGTATCTCCCTGATCGCCGCGGTGTCGGCACCTTCGTCACTCGCGGTCGAGCTGGCCGAGGACAACGGCATGACCTTGGTCGGCTTCCTCCGCGGGGAGAGCATGAACGTGTACACCGGCAACGGGATCGAGTAACCGAAGGCGAGTGCGTCCTCGTCGCGCAGGACGAGGCCCTGGGAGTGGCCGTGCCGTATTCACCCGACTCACGACGATCCGGTATTCTGCTCAGCAGGCGAAGCGTTCTGCTGGGTATCACGTTGTCGGCGACGTTGGGTGTCACCTCTCTCGGCGGAACCTCCTCGTCGGCACGTTCGGTGCGGGCAAGTGGCGTCGCGATACGAGAAGAGCGCTACTCGCGATACCGTCGGCAGGACGTCGAAGTGGTCTACACGCTCCCTCGCCGAACCCCACCACACGGCATGCCCATGGTGGTGTTGCTGCACGGCCGAGGCTCCGTCGCCCGGAGGGCCGGCCCGGGCAGCCTGATGACCAGACTCGGCGACGCCGTGGCCGATGGACGCATCCCCGCGCTCGGCTTCGTCGCCGTGGACGGTGGCAGTACGTACTGGCACGAGCACCACCGTGGCGACGATCCCATGAGCATGCTCTTGGAAGAAGTGCCCGAATGGTTACGCGCACGTGGCCTCGCGGGCACGGACGGCACACCATTCGCTTCCGCGGGGATATCGATGGGAGGTTTCGGCGCCCTGCTCTACGCTCGCCGTCGTTCCGAACGAGGACGTCCCGTACGAGCCGTCGGAGCGGTCGCCCCCGCACTGATGTCGTGGCGGCGGATGCGTAAACGACGCGTCTGGCGCAGCAAGGCCGAATGGACCTCCATGGACCCCCTGCACAATGTCGAGGCCCTCAGCAACGTCCCCACCGGCATCTGGTGCGGAACCGAGGACCCGTTCATCAACGGCGTGCGCACTTTCATCGAACGAGCCGATCCCGAGATCGCCCATCTCGCGCCCGGGAGCCACAGCCCTCGTTTCTTCCGGTCCACCGTGCCGGGCCTGCTCGATTTCCTCGGCAAGCACACACCACGACAGGTGTGAGGTGGTGACCACGTCACCGCGGTCACCACCGCAGATAGACCTGCGTCGTCAGTCCTTCCGGACCGGTGTGCGTGCGCACGAGATCCGAGATCTGGTTGACCAATAACAGACCCCAACCTCCGTACTGGTGGGCGGCAGGTGGCCTACGGCCGGCCAATGGGTCGGTGAGCCGGCCCTTGTCGGTGACCTCGAAGACCACACCGTCCTCGTGCCGCCAGATCGCGAAGACTCCTCTCCCGCCACCATGCTGGACGCTGTTAGCACATATCTCGCCCACCGCCAGGGCGACATCCTGCAGGCGGTTCTCCCCGAAGCCCGCGCACGCGGCGAACTCGGTGGCGGTTCGGCGGACCTCCGACAGAGCTTCGATGTCGAACGGCAACGTGAACGCGCCGTCGGGAATCGGCAACGGCACGTTGCACCGCTCGTACGCGGTGTGCGGAGCATAAGCCGTACTGGGCCACGTTCCTGTCGAGTCCACGAGCACGGTGTGCGTCGCCTCCACATCGGCGACCGCCTCGGGACTGAGGATGTTGATGTCGTACGGACACAGAAACGTCGCGGCCCAGTCGGCGAACGCGAGGTTGATCAAGGCCTCGTGTTGGACACATGCCAGGTACTCCTCCGTCGAGCGTCCCTGCCACACGGGCTCACCGAGCAAGCGGGCAGGTCCCTGCGCATCGGAGAAGAAACGGAGGAGGGTCGGCAACACCCGTCCGGGATTGCGTCCCACGTCATTCATGTCGAGCAGACGGATCCGGTCCGCGGCCGGCCCGAGAGCCCGCTCGAGCAGCCGAATATGGTGCTCCGGCACCGCCACCACTACGGACTCGCCCTGGGCGAGCCCTCGAAGAATGAAAGGCACTGTTCCGGCCAGGTAATCCTGGGTGTCCCGGTAGAAAAGCGCCTGGTGAGAAAACCGCCCCTCGATATCGTGAAGTCCTCTCACGGCTACGTTTCCTCGCGCTCACATCGCTAACCCGAACGGGCTATCCCGGGGTCGCGCTGTGTAAACCCTCAGAGCAGGGTACGAGCGAGGTACGACATCGACCACAGAGAGACCGAGACCGCGACCGCGAACAAAGTCATCTGCCCCACGAGCTGTCTATCGGTGACAGCCGTACGAAGGCGCCACACCGCGTAACCGGAGACGGCCAACCCGGCGAGCGGGATGAGCGGTACGGCGGAGGCACGCGTGATCGTCGCAAGCAGACACACGGCCACGAGTACGCCCAGCAGAACGAGCAGTGCCAGGTGGACGCGCGGTCGACGCAACCGTGCGACCCTGACGAACTTGCGGGCGAGATCATCGAAATCGGCGCCCTGATCGCCGTTCGACACGGGCGAGGACGTCGGTGGCGTAGCTGTCATGGAAACCGAGAGTAGCGTTCAGCGCTTTAGGCCGACTTCTCCCCACGCTCCCGCTGCCGCCGTGTCGGCTGACGTGACACGATCGTGGGATTCACGTTCTCCCGCACCGTCTGTTCGGTGATGACCACCTTCGCCACGTCGTCGCGACTCGGGATCTCGTACATCACCGGTTGCAGGACCTCTTCCATGATCGCGCGCAGACCGCGTGCGCCGGTCCCCCGCAGCAGCGCCTGGTCGGCGATCGCCTCCAGCGCCGTCTTGGTGAACTCCAGCTCCACGTTGTCCATCTCGAACAGCTTCTTGTATTGCTTGGTCAACGCGTTGCGCGGTTCGGTGAGGATACGCACGAGCGACTGCTTGTCGAGGTTGGTGACGCTGGCGACGACCGGGAGACGACCGATGAACTCCGGGATCAGACCGAACTTGATCAGATCCTCGGGCATCGTCTCGCTGAAGATGTTGCTCTCTTCGATCTCCCGCTTGGTGCGGATCTCGGCCCCGAAGCCCAGACCACGTTTACCGATGCGGTCGTTGATGATCTTCTCCAGGCCCGCGAACGCCCCTGCCACGATGAACAATACGTTCGTGGTGTCGATCTGGATGAACTCCTGGTGGGGATGCTTCCGTCCACCCTGCGGGGGCACCGACGCCGTCGTGCCCTCCAGGATCTTGAGCAACGCCTGCTGCACACCCTCACCCGACACGTCCCGGGTGATCGACGGGTTCTCGGACTTACGAGCGATCTTGTCGACCTCGTCGATGTAGATGATGCCCGTCTCAGCGCGTTTGACGTCGTAGTCTGCGGCCTGGATGAGCTTCAACAGGATGTTCTCGACGTCCTCACCGACGTAACCGGCCTCGGTCAACGCGGTGGCATCGGCGATCGCGAACGGAACGTTGAGCAGCTTCGCCAGCGTCTGCGCCAGATAGGTCTTGCCACACCCCGTGGGGCCCAGCATCAGGATGTTGGACTTCGCCAGCTCCACAGGCTCGTCCTTAGAGTCCTTGGAGCTGTTCGGGTCCGACTGGATGCGCTTGTAGTGGTTGTACACCGCGACGGCGAGAGTCCGCTTGGCCTCGTCCTGGCCGATGATGTACTGCTCGAGGAACTCGTGGATGTCGGCCGGCTTGGGCAACTCATCGAGCTTGACGTCGCTCGTCTCGGCGAGCTCCTCCTCGATGATCTCGTTGCACAGCTCTATGCATTCGTCACAGATGTACACGCCGGGCCCGGCGATGAGCTTTTTCACCTGTTTCTGGCTCTTGCCGCAGAAAGAGCACTTCAGCAGGTCTCCCCCGTCGCCGATCCGTGCCATGACCGCTGCCTCGTCCCCTCCCGGTGTCGATGACACCTTTCCTCGTGCGTTGCCACTGACGGTACCCGTCCCGCGCGCCCAACGGGAGATTTACCAGCGATCGAGCGCCCGGAACCTCAAGACTAATGCGAGAAGCGGACGGCGGCCCTGTGCAGACACGCCGCCCGCCCCATCACGAAGGCCGCTTCCGTCAGCTCTGCGATGCCTTGCGGTACTCCAGCACGTGATCGATGATGCCGTATTCCTTGGCCTCTTCGGGCGTCAGAATCTTGTCACGCTCGATATCGGCCCGCACCTCGTCGGCCGACTTGTTGGTGTGCTTGGCCAGCGTGGTCTCCATCAGGCGGCGCACCCGCTGGATCTCGGCGGCCTGGATCTCCAGGTCCGACACCTGCCCGTAGGCACCCTCGGTAGCGGGCTGATGGATCAGCACGCGGGAGTTCGGCAACGCGAGCCGCTTACCCTTCGTGCCCGCGGCCAGCAGCACCGCGGCGGCCGAAGCGGCCTGGCCGAGGCACACCGTCTGGATGTCCGGACGGACGTACTGCATCGTGTCGTAGATCGCCATCAACGCGGTGAACGACCCACCGGGCGAGTTGATGTACAGGATGATGTCGCGATCCGGGTCCTCGTGCTCGAGGTGGAGCAACTGCGCCATCACGTCGTTAGCGGAGGCGTCGTCGACCTGGACGCCCAGCATGATCTGCCGCTCTTCGTAGAGCTTGTTGTACGGGTTCGACTCCTTGATCCCGTAGCTCGTGCGCTCCACATACGAGGGCAGGATGTACCGGGCCTGCGGAAGCTGGAAACCGTTCATGATTCTCCTCCTAGCCTGGCTGCCCGGTCAGTTCGAGTTCGGGGTCGGGTTGTCGCGAGTCAGCACTTGGTCGACGAAGCCGTAGTCCTTGGCCTCGGCCGCGGTGAACCACCGGTCACGGTCGCTGTCCTTGAGGATCTGTTCCACCGTCTGACCGGTCTGCTCGGCCGTGATGCGCGCCAGCTCGTACTTCCACTTGCTGAACACCTCGGCCTGGATGGCGATGTCCGACGCCGTGCCGCCCACACCGGCCGAAGGCTGGTGCATGAGGATCCGCGCGTGCTGCAAGGCGTAGCGCTTACCCGGCGCCCCCGACGACAACAGGAACTGCCCCATCGACGCTGCGAGCCCCATCGCGTAGGTCGCCACGTCCGGCTCGATGAGCTGCATGGTGTCGTAGATGGCGAACCCGGCCGTCACCGAACCACCCGGCGAGTTGATGTAGAACCGGATGTCGGAATGCGGGTCCTCCGCGGCCAGCAGCAACAGCTGCGCGGTGATGCGGTTGGCGACCTCGTCATTCACCTCGGAGCCGAGCACGACGATGCGCTCCTGGAGCAACCGCTCGTACACCGAGTCGGTCAGGTTGAGCCCCGCGGTGCTGGTCCGCCCCTCGGGCATGTGCTGCGTCACGTCTGCCTGCCTTTTCGGAGTTGCGAAGATCTTGTCACCGACCCTAACGAATTCGGGCGGCGCAGAATGCCTGACACCGCCCGAGTTCGCTCAGAGCATGAGAAAAGGTCACCGATCGGTCGTCGAGGCAGCCTCGTCGGCGGCCTGAGACGCACCGTCCTCAGTCGACCCTTCACCTGACGCAGTGTCCTCGTTCGACGCCGAGTCCGCAGCTTGGCCCGTGTCGTCCTCGGTGCCGAACAGCTCGCTCAGGTCCAGTGTCTCGCCGGAGGCGTCGGTGACGGTGGCCTGGCGCACCACCTCGGCGAGCGCCTTGCCCCGCCGCACATCGGCGTAGATGGCGCCCAGCTGGCCCGCCTCCTGCGCACGCTGCACGTACTCGTCCGGGTTCATGCCGAAACGCTGGGCCTGGTAGATGATGCGCTCGGTGAGCTCGGAGTCGTTCACCGACACGTCACGGACATCGGCGACGGCGTCGAGCAACAGCTGGGTCCGCACCGACTTCTCGGCCTCCTCGCGGACCTCGTTCTCCCACTCCTCGGGGTTGCCGCCCTGCGCCTCCAGCGAGCGCTTGAACGCCTCCTCGTCGTGGTCGAACGGGTGGATGGCATCGTGCTTGCGGTTGGCGATCTCGCCCTCGAGCACCTTCTCGGGGATCGGCACCTCGACCCGGCTCAGAAGCTCGTCGAGAACCTTGTCCCTGGCCTGCACGCCCTGCTGGACTCGCTTCATGCGCAGCAGGCGCTCACGCAGGTCGGCCTTCAGCTCGTCGAGCGTGTCGAACTCGCTGGCGAGCTGGGCGAACTCGTCGTCGGCCTCGGGCAGTTCGCGCTGCTTGATCGAGTTCACCTTGACGGTGACCTCGGCGTCCTTACCCGCGTGCTCACCGGCCACCAGTTTGGTGGTGAAGGTCTTGGTCTCGCCCTCGCTCGCCCCGATGATGGCCTCGTCGATGCCCTCGACGAGCTGGCCGGAGCCGATCTCGTAGGACAGGCCGGTGGTGGAGGCGTCGGGCACCTCCTCGCCGTCGACGGTGGCCGACAGGTCGATCGAGACGAAGTCACCGTTCTCAGCCGGACGGTCGACTCCGGTCAGGGTGCCGAACCGGGCACGCAGTTGGTCGAGCTGTTCGTCGACCTCGGACTCGTCGAGCTCCACATCGTCCACGCTGACCGTGAGGTCGTCGAGGTCGGGAAGCGTGATCTCCGGGCGAACATCGACCTCGGCGCTGAACTCGAGCACCTCGCGGTCCTCGAGCTTGGTCACCTCGAACTCGGGCTGCCCCAGCGTACGAACCTCGCCGCTGCGAACGGCCTCAAGGTACTTCGCGGGGATGGCCTCGTTGATGACCTCGTCGAGCACCGGGGCGCGGCCGATACGGCTTTCGAGAACGCGAGCCGGGGCCTTGCCGGGACGAAAACCAGGAATCCGAACCTGCTGAGCGATCTTCCGGTAAGCGCGGTCGAAGTTCGGTTTGAGCTCGTCGAACGGCACCTCGACATTGATCTTCACGCGCGTCGGGCTCAGCTGCTCGACGGTGCTCTTCAACGTTATCTCCTCGCCGGGACAGTGTTGGTACTTGGGAACCGGTCCGAACGACCGCGGGTCAAGCAGGGACCGGGTGCACGAGTCTAGGCTACGGACCGCATTCCCCCGTGGCGCGGGTCCACCACGGGGGACGGGACCGAGCTGTCAGTTGAGGCGGTCTTCACCGGAATGTTCGCTCACGTGAGCGCCGGGGGCGCCACCGCCCGCGTCACGGACCTCCTTCTCGTGACGTAGGCGATAGGTCCGGTTACGCAGACGCAACACCACGGCCGCGAGGAGCGCGGACAGCAGCGAGCCGCACAACACGGCGATCTTCACGAGTTCGCCCCGTTCGTCCGACGAACCGAACGACAGCTCGCCCACCAACAACGACACGGTGAACCCGATACCGGCGAGCATGGAGATGCCGAACACGTCCGGCCACGCGACCCCGCGGTCCAATTCGGCCTTGGTGAATCGAGTCATCAGGAACGTGGTCCCGGAGATACCGATGGTCTTCCCCAGCAACAGGCCGGCCATGATGCCCAGGGCCACGGGGTCGCTCAGCGCGTCCACCAGACCGCCGAGGCCGCCGAAGGTCACCCCTGCCGCGAACAAGGCGAAGACAGGCACGGCCACACCCGCCGAGAGGGGTTGGACACGGTGTTCGAACCGCTCGGCCAGCGAGGTCTCCTCACCCTCCCGCCGCATCGCGGGCACGGCGAAGCCCAGCAGGACACCGGCGACCGTGGCGTGGATGCCCGACGCGTGGATCAGTCCCCAGGTGGCCAGCGCCAGGGGGACGAGCAGCCACCACGCCCGCACCCGCCGCTGCACCAGCAGGGTGAACAGTCCCAGCGGGACCAAGGCCAGCAGCAGGGGGACGAGTGAGAGTTCCTCGGTGTAGAACAGCGCGATGATGCAGATGGCGATGAGGTCGTCGACGACCGCCAGCGTCAGCAGGAACATCCGCAACGCCGACGGCAGGAAACGTCCGAGCACCGCGAGGACGGCGACGGCGAACGCGATGTCGGTGGCAGTGGGGATGGCCCAACCCCGCAGCGCGGTCGGGTCTCCGAGGTTGACCAGCACATAGATGAGGGCGGGAACGAGGACACCCCCGAACGCCGCGACGATCGGCAACGCCGCCTTGCGAGGGTCGCGCAGGTCACCGACCACGAACTCGCGTTTGAGCTCCAGCCCGACCACGTAGAAGAAGAGCACCAGCAGACCGTCGGACGCCCACTGCGCCACCGAGAGGTTCAGGTGGAGCGCCTCCGGCCCGAATGTGAAATCGCTCACCGAGGTATAGGTCTCCGACCACGGCGAGTTGGCCCAGACGAGCGCCACGACGGCGCCGACCAGCAGCAACATCCCACCGACGGTCTCCTGTCGCAGGATGTCCGCCAGACGATTCCATCCGCGCGAGCGGTCGAACAGCTTGGTCCTCGTGGGGGGTGCGGTGCTCATACGGGGATCGTCAATCCTCCCAATCGGGTGGCATTCCGGCACAACAGCGGACACCTTACTTGCCGGACCGGGCGGTCCACGTCCGCCGAGACGTTCGCGAGCGCTCGACGCGCATTCCACCTCACAGCCATCCAGGCCCCGCGAGGGGACGGTGTCGACGGCCGCGAACTCGCCCGTATCCCCCAAATCACCCACGGTTACCTCTTCCCGCGAACAGGGGACACCGTTAGATTCCCTCTACCGTCGACGTCACTGGGAGCTACATGTCTATGCCTGCCGGACACACGACGGCCCGGAGTCCGTCCCGGACTCAAAGGGCGCCACGGAACCCGTGGGTCCCGTGGTCCCGCCGCCTACGCGATCCCGGCCCCACCCTGGAGCTCGCCCGGAACGTGGCGGAAGACCTCGTCGACGGCCTGTCCGGGCCGCGAGTCCGCTCCGCCGCACGCGGTATCCGCCGGTTGCTCGCCGCCGACGCCGTCGGACTCGCCGACCTCTCCGGCGAACTCGTGACCGCGGGAACGATGCCTCCCGAGGCCGACGTGCCCGCGATGGTCGAGCACGTGCTGCACACCGAGAACCGATGCAAACGCGCCGAGGTCGTGTCGTTGCCCCTCATCGTGCACGACGAGCTGGCCGGTGTTCTCGTCGTCGCGGGCACCGCCAGGATGACCGCGCTACGCGAAGTGGCGACCCTGGGTGAGACCGCACTCGAACGAGGTCGGCTCGAAGCGTCCGCCGAGGAAGCGGCCGAGGCCGAGCTACGGGCTCTGCGGGCGGAGATCTCACCCCACTTCGTCTACAACGCCCTGACGGTCATCGCGGGCCTGGTGCGCCCCGACCCCGACCGTTCCCGCGAGCTCATGCTCGATTTCGCCGACTACATCCGCTACAGCCTGGCCAGTCACGGCGAATACACCACGGTCGCCGACGAGTTCCACGCCATCGAGACCTACCTGGCGCTGCAACGCGCCGTCCTGGGCGACCGCCTGCGGGTTCAGGTACGGGTCGCCCCCGAGGTCCTGCCCGTGTCCATCCCGTACCTGGTGTTGCAGCCCATCGTGGAGAACGCGGTGCGGCACGGCATCGAACACCGACCCGAAGGAGGCACGGTCACCGTGCTGGGCGAGGCCGAGGGCACCGACTGCGTGATCAGCGTGGAGGACGACGGAGTCGGCATGGACCCGGCCAAGGCCGAACGTCTCCTCGCCGGCGAGGGACAGTCCACGAGCATGGGCCTGGGCAATGTCGACCGAAGGCTGCGTAACGTGTACGGACCGTGGTTCGGCCTCGTCCTGGAGACCGCAGAGGACGAAGGCACACGGGTGATCGTGCGAGTACCGCGATTTCAGCCGGGAGTGATGCCGTGACTGGAGGAACCCACGCGGCACTGCGAGTGCTGGCCGTCGACGACGTGCCCGCCGCGCTGGACGACCTGTGCGGAATGCTGCGAGAAGCCCCCGAGGTGGCCGAGGTCGCCGCGGCGAGCGACACCGTGGCAGCGCTCAAACGGCTGCAGTCGGAGGAGTTCGACGCGGTGTTCCTCGACATCGCGATGCCCGGCCTCGACGGGTTGGAGTTCGCCTCGCTGTTGAAGAAGCTGGCCCGGCCGCCCGTCATCGTGTTCGTCACCGCCTACGACCAGCATGCGGTGGCGGCGTTCGGCATCGGCGCCGTCGACTACCTGCTCAAACCGGTCCGTCCCGAACGGCTCGCCGACGCGTTGGCCAGGGTGACTCGAATGGTCTCCACGGAGACGGCAGAGAAGGCACCGGCCCAACAGCCCGCACCCGACGCGTTGGCCGCGCTGCCCGTGGAGTCCGGCGGGCGCACCCGTTACGTACGCCGCCAGGACGTGCGCTACGTGGAGGCCCACGGCGACTACGTACGGCTGCACACACATTCGGGAGTCCACCTGGTGCGCATGCCGATCTCCCGTCTGGAGGAGTACTGGGCGGACGCCGGTTTCGTCCGCACCCACCGGGGATTCCTCGTGGCGCTGTCCGCCGTGCGGGAGCTGCGCAGTGATTCCGTGGGAGGTCTGCTCGCGCACACCGACCTCGGCGACGTCCCCGTGAGCCGACGACACGCCCGCCACCTTCGCGAACGCCTCCTGCGCGCGGCACAGCGCGGGGAACTGAGGTCGGGGGGCGGGACCGACCACGGAGCCGCGGGCAGATGAGTGTCCAACGCAGGGTGACGGTGACGAGCCCCCAGACACGGCTGGCCCACGCCCGTCGCCGCTACCGGGGACCGTGGCGACCGACCACTCTGGACCCCGCGGAGGCGCCGCTCGCGGTGGCCCTCTACCGGCGGCAACGGCGCCACGCCGTGACGGCGTTGACGTCGGCGTGCGTGCTGGTGTTCGGGCTGCCCCTCCTGTTGGCGGTCCTACCCGCGCTGGACCGGGCCCGGGTGTTCGATGTCCCGCTGTCGTGGCTGGCCGTCATGGTCGTGCCGTTCCCCGCCATGGTGCTGCTCGCGTTCTCGCACCTCCGACGGGTTGAACGGGAGGAGAACACCGTCGAGGACGCCCACCCCGCCGAGGACGTGTGATGATCGTCGCGCTCGCTGTGGCGCCGGTGGTGCTCATCACCCTGGCCATCGGACTGCTCGGGGTCGCGGCGATGCGCACGACCTCGGACTTCCTCGTGGCCTCTCGGCGAGTGTCGCCGCTGCTGAACTCCGCCGCCGTGTCCGGCGAATACCTGTCGGCGGCGTCGTTTCTGGGCGTGGCCGGGCTCATGGTGCGAGACGGCGTGGGAGCCCTGTGGTACCCGGTGGGATTCACCGCGGGCTACATCGCCATGCTCGCCCTGGTGGCGGCTCCCATGCGCAGGTCGGGGGCGCTCACGGTGCCGGACTTCGCCGAAGCCCGCCTCGGCTCGGCGGCTCTGCGCAGGCTCACCGCCGTGGTGGTGCTGGTGATCAGCGTGCTGTACCTGGTGCCGCAGTTCCGCACGGCCGGGCTGGTGCTCAGCATCGTGAGCGGCACACCGTACTGGGTGGGGGTCGCCCTCTCCGGACTCGCCGTCAGTATCACGCTCGCACTCGGTGGCATGCGGGCCGCCACGTACGTGCAGGCGTTCCAGTTCGTGTTGAAGCTGGCGCTGTTCATCGTTCCCGCCGTGTGGCTGGTGGCCCAGGTCGGCCCGGAGGTACGGCAGGAAGCGCTGCACCCGGTCGAGTTCACGCACTTCGAGACCCAGACGCCGGTGTCCTTCCGGATCAATGCCGCCCTGGAGGTGCCCGACGGGGTGCGGGTGGTGGACGATGACGGTGGGATCTCCGACGTCCCACCGGGCGAGTGGAACGTTCCGGCGGGCACGACGGTCGTGTTCGCCCAAGGCAGCGCCGCACCGGTACTGGAGGGCAGCGCCGCTCCCGGTGCCCCAGGGTGGGAACGGCCGCTGCTCGACCTCGGCACACCCGAACACCCACTGTTGGCGACGTGGGCCATGCTCCTGGCGACCATGCTCGGCACCATGGGGTTGCCGCACGTCATCATGCGGTTCCACACCAGCCCCGATGGCAGGGCGGCGAGGAGGACCGCGGCACTCACGGTCGCGTTGCTGGGGATGTTTTACATCTTCCCCGGCATCTACGGGATGCTGGGCCGGGTACTGGTGCCCCATCTGTACCTGTCAGGAGCCACCGACAGTGCCGTGGTGGCACTGCCCGCGCAGGTCGATCCGGGTCCGCTCGGTGGTGTGTTCACCGGTCTGCTCACCGCGGGCGCGTTCGCCGCTTTCCTCGCCACCTCGCTCGGCCTGCTGCTGGTGGTCGCCGGTGCCATCTCCCACGACCTCGTACCCGGTGGGCTGCGACAGCTACGGATGACCGTGGTGGGTGCCGCGATCGTCGTGGTGCTACTGGCGCTGCCCGCCGTGTCCTTCGACGCGAGCACGCTGGTGACCTGGGGGTTCGCTGTCGCGGCCTCGACGTTCTGTCCCCTGCTGGTGCTCGGCATCTGGTGGTCGAGACTGACCGCCGCCGGTGCCGTGGCCGGTGTGACCGTGGGCCTGCTCGCCTCCTGCGGGGGATTCGCCCTCGGCGTCCTCGACCTTCCGGTGCCCGGCTGGGTGTCGATCCTGCTCGTCCAACCCGCGCCCTGGTCGGTACCGCTGGCATTCGCCACGATGATCGTGGTGTCGCTGTTCGGCAGGCCCCAGCTCTGGGCCACCGCGGCCATGCTGCGACTGCATCTCCACGAACACCGACGGTCCCCGTTCGCGGACCGCTCGACACTGGCCCGTGACCTGGGCCACTCGTCGTGGTCGGCACGCCGTTCGTCAGCCGTTCGTCGCATCACACGCCGATTGGTCCGCTGACGATTACGTCCCGTACGTCCTCCTCCTTACTGTGACGCACCACGCACACGCACGTGTTCACTGACAAGGAGGTCAGGAGTGAGTACCACCGAACCTTCGGCCCATCCGCCCGGGTCGAAGTCCTGGGCGGAGGTCCACGCGAGCGAGGACTTC
This sequence comes from Actinomycetes bacterium, assembly GCA_021793175.1. GTDB lineage: Bacteria > Actinomycetota > Actinomycetes > Mycobacteriales > Pseudonocardiaceae > Saccharomonospora. The sequence continues at coordinate 2,435 of JAJYTH010000022.1, read as the reverse complement.
CAACGACTGCGTAGCCGACTGCGGCGGTTCGTGTTCCCCATGACCGCGCTCTTCCTTGTCTGGTACCTGACCTACGTCGTGGTGGCGGACTACGCGCACGACTTCATGTCCATCAAGGTCATCGGCAACATCAACGTCGGTCTGATCTTCGGCCTGCTGCAGTTCGTGTCGACGTTCGCGATCACGGCTCTCTACATCCGCTACGCCAACCGCAAGCTCGACCCGATCGCCGACCGGATCAAGGAAGACATGGAAGGGGGTGCGTCGTGACCACCCTCGCCCAAAGCATCGAGGGCAACAATCCCCTCCTCAACATCGGCATCTTCGCGCTGTTCGTCATCGTGACCCTGGTCGTCGTCTTCCGGGCTTCGCGGAACACGAAGACCGCGTCGGACTACTACGCGGCGGGCCGCTCCTTCTCCGGGCCGCAGAACGGCACCGCCATCGCGGGCGACTACCTGTCGGCGGCGTCGTTCCTGGGTATCGCGGGCGCGATCGCCGTGTACGGCTACGACGGCTTCCTGTACTCGATCGGGTTCCTCGTCGCCTGGTTGGTCGCGCTGCTGCTGGTCGCGGAACTGCTCCGCAACACGGGCAAGTTCACCATGGGTGACGTACTCGCCTTCCGCATGCGGCAGCGCCCGGTGCGGGCCGCAGCGGCGACGTCCACGATGGCCGTGTCGTTCTTCTACCTCCTCGCCCAGATGGCCGGCGCGGGCGCGCTCGTGTCGTTGCTGCTGGGTATCGAAGGCGACTTCGGACAAGCCGTCGTCATCTGCGTGGTCGGCGTCGTCATGATCCTGTACGTCCTCGTCGGGGGCATGAAGGGCACGACCTGGGTGCAGATCATCAAGGCCGCTCTGCTCATCGCGGGTACGTTCGCGATGACGGTGTGGGTGCTGGGCCGTTACGGGCTGAACTTCTCCGAGCTCCTCGGAGCAGCCGTCGAACGGTCTCCGGACGGCGATTCTATGCCGAACCCGGGCGCGAAGTACGGCGTGAGCGAGGCCTCGAAGATCGACTTCCTGTCGTTGGGCATCGCGCTCGTGCTGGGAACGGCGGGCCTGCCGCACGTCCTCATGCGCTTCTACACCGTACCGACCGCCAAGGAAGCCCGGAGGTCCGTGGTCTGGGCCATTGCCCTGATCGGCCTGTTCTACCTGTTTACCCTGGTGCTCGGCTACGGCGCGGCGGCCATCGTCGGGTCCGACACGATCAGTAAGGCACCCGGCGGGGAGAACTCGGCGGCGCCACTGCTGGCGGAGGCCCTGGGCGGCCCCTTGCTGCTCGGTTTCATCGCGGCCGTGGCGTTCGCGACGATCCTGGCCGTGGTGGCGGGCCTGACGATCACCGCATCGGCGTCGTTCGCGCACGACGTGTACGTCAACGTCATCAAGCGGGGCAAGATCGACAACAAGAACACCGAAGTCAAGGTCGCACGCATCACAGCCTGCGTGATCGGGGTCGTGGCGATCATCGGCGGCATCCTGGCCAAGGACCAGAACGTGGCGTTCCTCGTGGCCCTGGCGTTCGCGGTCGCCGCGTCGGCGAACCTGCCGACCATCCTGTACTCGCTGTTCTGGAAGCGGTTCAACACCTCCGGCGCGCTGTGGTCGATCTACGGCGGTCTGGCGGTCACCCTCGTGCTGATCGTGTTCTCGCCCGCCGTGTCGGGTACCGAGAAGTCGATGATCACAAGCGTCGACTTCCACTGGTTCCCGCTGCAGAACCCGGGCCTGGTGTCGATTCCGGTGTCGTTCTTCCTCGGTTGGTTGGGCACCGTGTTGTCGAAGGAACACCTGGAGGACAAGCACAAGGAGATGGAGGTGCGTTCCCTCACCGGCGCGGGTGCCGAGAAAGCCTGAGAGGGTCGAAGCAGACCCTGTGAGGTGAGTACCTGGGGCGGGGGCGCCGCGTTTGTGCCCCCGCCCCAGGGGTATGCCCTCGCGGACAACCGGCATCCCTGCTTGAGGAGAGCACCATGCCGAACGGCTCCACGACAATCCGACGGGCTTTCGACGGACTCGAACGTGGCCGTCCGACGACTCCCCCGAACGTGCTCTTCATCCTCGCCGACGACCTGGGCTGGGCGGATCTCGGCTGCTACGGCTCCACGACGATCCGAACGCCGAACCTCGACCGTCTGGCCACCGAAGGGATTCGTTTCACCCACGGTTACGCGGGCTCATCGTGGTGTTCACCGACGCGGATCAGTCTCTACACCGGCCGCTTCCCCGGGAGGTTGCAGGCGGGCCTGGAAGAACCCCTCACGAGACGGACCCCGGAGAACGGCATTCCGGCCGACCACCCGACGCTGCCGTCGATCCTCGCCGATGCGGGTTACCGGACGGCGATGTTCGGTAAGTGGCATTGCGGCTGGCTGCCGTGGTACAGCCCACTGCGCATCGGTTTCCAGACGTTCTTCGGCAACCTCG
>JAJYTH010000123.1 GCA_021793175.1 Actinomycetes bacterium | reverse complement strand
TCCGATCTTACTCGTTCATCACCGCGTGGGGCGAGGTGGCCTTCGCCGGTGTGTTCATGCAGAGCCAGGGCAACTACACACTGCCGGTGGGCATGGCGACGTTCGTCAGTGACTTCAAAGCCGAGTGGGGACTACTCACCGCGGGTTCCGTGCTGGTCATGGTCCCCTCGGCGGTCGTGTTCTTCCTCGTCCAACGCCATCTCGTCGCCGGCCTCACGGCGGGCGGCGTCAAAAGCTGAAAGGAAATCATGAGCAACGACTGGTGGCGGACAGCGGCCATCTACCAGGTGTACGTGCGCAGCTTCGCCGACGCGAACGGCGACGGTATCGGCGACCTGCCGGGCGTGCGCGCGAAACTGGACTACCTCGTCGACCTCGGCGTGGACGCGGTGTGGTTGACGCCGTTCTACACCTCTCCGATGGCCGACGGCGGCTACGACGTGGCCGACTACCGCGACGTCGACCCGATCTTCGGCGAGCTCTCCGACGCCGAGGCGCTGATCGACGAGGCACACGAGCGCGGTCTGCGGGTGATCGTCGACGTCGTGCCCAACCACACGTCGTCGAAGCACCCGTGGTTCGTCGAGGCGTTGGCGGCGGAACCGGGCTCCCCCGCACGGGAGAGGTACATCTTCCGGGACGGCCGAGACGGCGGTCCGCCCAACGACTGGGAGTCGATCTTCGGTGGTCCCGCGTGGACGCAGGTTCCCGACGGCCAGTGGTACCTGCACCTGTTCGACTCCGCGCAGCCTGACCTGAACTGGCAGAATCCCGAGGTTCGTGAGGAGTTCGACAGCATTCTGCGGTTCTGGCTCGACCGTGGGGTCGACGGGTTCCGCATCGACGTCGCGCACGGCATGGTGAAGGCCGATGGTCTACCGGACGCCGCCTGCACCGGCCAAGCCAAACTGCTCACCACCCGTCAACTGCCGTACTTCGACCAGGACGGCGTGCACGAGATCTACCGGGAATGGCGCAGGATCCTGGACTCCTACCCCGGTGAACGCATCGGTGTGGCCGAGGCGTGGGTGCCCAACGCCGAACGGCTCGCGCGGTACCTCCGGCCGGACGAGCTGCACCAGGCGTTCAACTTCCACTTCCTCGAAGCGGACTGGTCGGCGTCAACGTTCCGCAAGGTGATCGACGAATCACTCGAAGCGGTGTCCGGAGTGAACGCGCCTTCGACGTGGGTGCTATCCAATCACGACGTACAGCGACACGTCACCCGCTACGGCGGTGGTGAGCTCGGCCTGCGCCGGGCACGCGCGGCGGCCCTGCTCACCCTGTCCCTGCCCGGTTCGGTCTACGTGTACCAAGGCGAGGAGCTGGGCCTGCCCGAGGTCACGGACCTGCCCGAGGAGGTGTTGGCCGACCCGACGTGGAAACGTTCGGGGCACACCGATCGCGGGCGGGACGGCTGTCGCGTGCCGCTTCCGTGGTCCGGTACGGAACCGCCGTTCGGCTTCGGTGGCCCGGCGTGGCTGCCGCAGCCTGCCGACTGGGGTTCGCTCACCGTCGAAGTGCAACAGGACGATCCGGAGTCCATCCTGTCGTTGTACCGTGAGGCACTGCGGCAGCGACGCGATCTCCCGGCGGAGGAATTCACGTGGCGTGACGCGCCGGAGGGGGTACTGGCCTTCCACAGGGGAGAGACGTTCGTCTGCACGGTGAACCTCTCCTCGTCACCGGTGACGATGGACCGTCCCGGGTCCGTGCGACTGGCCAGCTGCCCGAGCTCGGAACTCGATTCCGCCGGGGACACGGTGACGCTGCCGCCGAACAGTGCTGTGTGGTGGAGCGGAGACGTGGATGGTTAAACACGCCCTCGACGGTATTCGCCTCGCTGACATCGCCGAGCTGGCGAACGTCAGCGAGGCGACCGTGAGCCGCGTGCTGAACGGCAAGCCGGGGGTCGCGGCGGCCACCCGGCAGTCCGTGCTCGCGGCGATGGATCAGCTCGGCTACGAACGACCTCCGCGCGCACGGCAGCACAGCGCGGGCCTCATCGGCCTCATCATCCCCGAGCTCGACAACCCGATCTTCCCCGCGTTCGCGCAGGTGATCGACCGGACACTGGTGATGCGCGGGTATCGGTCGGTGCTGTGCACCCAAGCACCGGGCGGGGCCACGGAGGACGAGTTCATCGAGACACTCACCGCGCGGGGAGTGTCGGGCATCGTGTTCGTGTCCGGTCTGCACGCGGACACCACCGCCGACCACAGCCGATACCGACGGCTCATCGACAGTGGTGTCCCGGTGGTGTTCCTCAACGGCTACGCACCCGACGTGAAGGCACCGTTCTTCTCCGACGACGACGGCGCTGCCGTGGAACTGGCCATCACGCATCTGCGGGAGCTCGGACACGAACGCATCGGGCTGGCCGTGGGTCCGAAGCGGTTCGTGCCCGTGCAGCGCAAGACCGAGCAGTTCCGGCGGCTCATGGCACCCGTGCTCGGCGGCGAGGAGGCCGTCGACCGGCTGATCGTGCACACGTTGTTCTCCGTGGAGGGTGGACACTCCGCCGCGTGGACCCTGCTGGAACAGGGGTGCACGGCGGTGGTGTGCGGCAGCGACCTGATGGCGCTCGGCGCGATCCGGGTGGCCCGCAGGCGCGGCCTGGAGGTGCCGAGGGACTTCTCCGTCGTCGGCTACGACGACTCGCCGCTCATCGCCTTCACCGACCCGCCGCTGACCACGATCCAGCAGCAGGTGAGCGCGATGGCGACGGCGGCGGTGCGCATGCTGTTGGACGAGATCGCGGGCGCCGAGCCGCCCGCCGAGGAATACCTGTTCCAGCCGGAGCTGGTGGTACGCGGGTCGACCGCCGCCTGCCCGGGGAGGTAGAAGACCGGGGGTGCTGTTCGGGTCTCACCGGCCTGACGGTGCCCCCGTCGTCAGGACCGCTCGGCACGGTCAGGACGCGCTCGTACTCGACGCTGAGCCCAAAGATGTGCTGGGGCCACTGTGAGGGATGTTCGTGGGAGAATGGAACCGTGATCGAGAAGCGGGAACTTCCCTACCTGCAGCGCTGTGTCGTACTGGCCGCCGAGGCGTTGGCCGCGGGCGATGAGCCGTTCGGTTCGGTCCTGGTCGACGCCGACGGTGTCATCCGTGCCGAGGACCGCAACCGGACCGCGGGCGGCGACCGCACCCGGCACCCGGAATTCGAACTCGCCCGCTGGTCGACCACCACCATGACCGTCGAGGAGAGGCGACGCGCCACCGTCTACACCTCGGGTGAACACTGCCCCATGTGTGCAGCCGCTCACGCGTGGGTGGAGCTCGGCCGCATCGTCTACGTGTCCTCCTCCGCACAGCTGTCGGCGTGGTTGGAGGAGCTGGGCGCGCCCGCCCCTTTGGTGCGTCCGCTGCCGATCGCCGACATCGCGCCCGGTGTCGTGGTGGAGGGTCCGGTGCCCTCCCTGGCCGAACAGGTGCACGACCTCCACGTCCGCTTCCATCGTGGGCGTTCCGGCGAATAGTCCACCCGCGAACGTCCCTTTCGTCGGAGCCCGGGCGAAAACTTCCTTCTCCTTTGTGGCTGCTTCTTCGGCCGTGCGCGGTAGATGGCGGCCAACACTCCTGCTGCGGTTTGTCAAGCCGCCGTCTTCCGCAATGTCTTCCCGCGAACACGCGCAAGGACCCGGTCCGACCGGTCATCGCCGTCGCCGACCAGCGAGGTCGGTGGACGCGGCGAACACCCGGGTTCCGCTAGGCTCGCCGCGTGCCACATGACGAAACACCTCTTAAACTCGATCTGAGCCGCCCGAGTTCGGGACGCATCTACGACTACTGGCTCGGCGGCACCAACAACTACGCCATCGACCGCGAGTTCGCCGAGCGACAGTTGGCCCTGGCCCCCGAGATCCGGGAAGCCGTGCGCGAGAACAGGGCGTTTCTACGCCGCGCGGTGAGGTTCGCGGTGGAAAGCGGCGTCCGTCAGTTCGTCGACATCGGCAGTGGCCTGCCCACGCAGGGCAGCGTGCACGAGGTCGCCGACCAGGTGGCTCCGGGCGAGTCCCGCGTCGTCTACATCGACAACGAACCGGTAGCGCATGCCCACTCCGAGATCCTGTTGAAGGACACCGCCGACCCGGAACGCCACCGGGCACTGGCCGGTGACTTCTTCGACGGCCCCCGGCTGTGGGAACGCGTGTTGGCCGAAGGGATCGACCCGCGGGAACCGATCTGCCTATTGACGGTGGCGTTGCTACACCTGATGCCCGTCGAACAGGAACCCGAGAAGCCGCTGGCGTTCTACCGGGAACAGTTGCCGCCCGGCAGCCAACTCGTGCTCTCCCACGCCTGCCTGGAAACCGACGACGAACAGGCCCAGGACGCCTTCGGCAAGATAGGCGACGACTACCGCACCAAGACGGCGGTGAAAGGCGAGAACGGTCTACGCGGTCGGGCCGAGATCGCCGAGTTCTTCGGCGACTTCGAACTGGTCGAACCGGGCCTGGTGTGGCTGCCGCAGTGGCGCCCCGACTCCCCCTTCACCGGGAACCCCGCACGCTCACGCGCAGTCGCGGGAGTGGGGCTCAAACGCCGCTGAGCGCGCCGTGGCCGCGGGAACACCGAACGGCGAACCCGCGGCCACCGTGACGACCCTGTCCGTCGACGTGCCGCCGTCGACCTTCACGTCACACCGAGGCCCGCGCCGAAGGCGGTTCTCGGCGGGAGACTCAAGCCCTCGGCTCCCAGCGGAAGTACCGCCGCGCCGCCGCCACGCCGACGATCGCCCACGCGACCATCCCACCGAGCGCGGGCAGCGCTTCGGTCAACGCTTCGGAGAAGGACGTTCCGGAGTTGTAGGACAGCCAAGCCAGCTGCACCACAGCTCCCCCCGGGGTCAACTGGTGCACGAGGTCAAGGCCGTCCGCGAGGTTCATCCCCGCCCAGATGGCGGTTCCGATGAGCACGAAGAACACCGGCGTGGCCACGGTCTGGGCCTGCTCCCCCGACGACGCGAATCCGGTGGTGGCCACCCCCAGCCCGACACTCATCACCGTGCCGAGGACGATCACCGCCAGAAGCAGGAGCGGATTCGCGGGCACGGACGACGCACCCACGGCGATGATGACCAACATCAGCACACCCTGGACGAGAGTCACCGCCGCCACGGGGGTGACCACGCCCGCGAGAATCGTCGGATCGGACGCCTGGGAACACCGGAGCCGCTTCAGGTAGAGCTCGTCCCGTCGGTAGGTGAGCGTGCCGGCGGCGGTGATGCAGCCGGACATCCCGAACACCGTCAATAGCATCAACGCGGCGGGAAAGCCCCATCCCGCCGAGGGGGTGTCCTGTAGCCCCGACACCAGGAACATCACCGCGATCACCAGCGGCATCAACAGGGCCGACACCGCGACCGTGGTGTTCCGGAACAGAAGCCGCAGCTCCGTCGCCGCGATCGCCGACCAGAAACGCATGGTCATACGACCACCTCCGCGGGTTGGGTGGACTCGACGACGTCGCGGAACACCTCGTCCAACGACGCGTGACGAGCACTGAGGCTGTGCAATTTGAGGGCGTGCGTCCTGGCCCAGCCCAACACCGTCTCCAAGTCTTTTTGCAGGTCGCTGGTGTCGATCTGCACACGTCCCTCGGCGAGCCGATCGGGGTCCACCTCGCCGGTGAGGTCGGGAAGGGCCGGTAGGGTCGCCGGTCGCTCACCGTTCCACGCGCTCACCCGGAAGTCGATGCGGGCCCGATAGCGGCTGAGGACGTCGGCCAGGCTGCCCGCGACGGCGATCCGTCCCTCGTGCATGATCGCCAGCCGGTGGGCGAGCCGTTCGGCCTCCTCCAGGTAGTGCGTGGTGAGAACGACGGTGGTGCCGTCGGCGAGCAGTTCCCCCACCAGGTCCCACGTCGCCTGCCGCGACTCGGGATCCAGTCCGGTGGTGGGTTCGTCGAGGAACAGCAGCTCGGGTTTCCCGAGCGTGGCCAGCACGAGGTCCAGTCTGCGCCGCTCTCCCCCGGACAGCTGCTTGACCTTCACATCCGTCCGGTGCGCGAGGCCGAGTCGCTCCAACTGTTCATCCACTGAGGACTTACGGGTGACGACCCGGCTCCACAGCAGCGCGGTCTCACGCACCGTCAGGTCACCGGCGAAACCACTCGACTGCAACATGATCCCGCAGCGACCGTGGACCAGCGCCCTGTCTGCGAAAGGGTCGTGGCCGAGCACCCGCACGGTCCCCTCCGTGGGAGCTCGGTGCCCCTCCAACGTCTCCATAGTCGTCGTCTTGCCCGCCCCGTTGGTGCCCAACAAAGCGAACAACTCTCCTCGACGCACCGAGAAACTCACGTCGCGCACGGCCACGAAATCGCCGTAGGCACACCGGAGTCGCTGCGCGTCGACCACCACTTCCGTCATACCTTCCAGCATGCCGGGAGACGAAAAGCTCAGGTAGAAGCAGACGTCAACGGTCTACATGAGAAATACAGCGGGAAATGATGATATCTGTCATAGCGTATTCGCCGTTATCCTCACGACCGTGAGCGAAGAGACGCCCGGCCCCAGCGCCACCCGAATGCGGCGAATGCGGAACTACACTTGGTTCTCACTCGTGTTCCTGAGCTATCTCGCCGTGATACCCGCGCTGCAGATAGCCGTGGACGACGACATCGACCTCGCCACCACGCTGGCTCTGATCGCGTCCGCGGTGGTCGCCGTCGCTCAGCGGGTGCGGTTCGTCAACCGCGCTCTCCGCAAGCGGGAATCCTCCACGGGACCGACCGTCGAACACGTAGTGACGTTCGCGGTCGCGGTCCTCACCTGGGGATACAGCGTGACCCTGCAGATCGACCCGCTGTGGTGGTGTTTCCTGCCCAGCATCGTGGCGGGCGGAGTGGTGCTGAACACGCCCACCGGTCGCCGGATGTGGGCGACACTGGCGATGGCCACCTGCACGGGCGTGGCGTGCCTGGCGGCGGCACCGTGGCGCCAACCCGCCCTCGAACCACGAGTCACGTGGGTTCTGGCGGGCCTCTCGGTGGCGTTCGTGGTGGCCCTGATACTGCTGGATGTCACGCAGGTGTGGTTCTGGGACACGGTGTTGGAGCTCGACCGGTCCCGGACGATGGCCGAGGAGCTGGCCGTGACACGGGAACGCCTCCGGTTCGCCGCCGACCTCCACGACATCCAGGGTCACCATCTGCAGGCGATCATGCTCAAAGGGGAGCTGGCCGAACGGCTCATCGGACGTGACAACGACGCGGCGAGAACACAGGCCTCCGAACTGACCGAACTCGCACGCACAGCGCTCACCGACACGCGCCGGGTCGTGCACGGGTACCGCGGCACCACCCTGAAGACCGAGATCACCAATGCCGTCGACATCCTCGGAGCCGCGGGCATCGACGCCGAGGTGCGCGGCGAGTCCCACACCGTGCCGCCGCCACTGCAGTCGTTGTTCGGCGCGCTCGTGCGCGAGGGCACCACCAACATCCTCCGGCACAGCCAGGCCACCCGCTGCGAACTGACGCTGAGAACCGACGGCGAGACAGCCCACGTACGGTTGGTTAACGACGGCATCACACCTCAGGAGACACGGCCGGGCAGCGGCATCGAAAGCCTGCGAGAACGATTCACCGCACTCGGCGGAGACGTGTACGCCCGTGTGGTCGGTGCCGGTGACGACGCGACGTTCGAATTGGGCGGACACGCCCCCACGCGGAGGTGATCGCGCTGATCCGCATCGTGCTGGCCGACGACGAGGATCTGATCCGTGGCGCGCTGGCGACCCTGCTCGACCTGGAGGACGACATCGAGGTCGTCGGCCAGGCCGGTGACGGCGATGCCGCGGTGGAGCTCGTACGGCGCACCCGACCCGACCTGGCGGTGTTCGATCTGGAGATGCCGAACTCCGACGGTCTCGACGCAGCGAGCCGGGTTCGCGCCGAACAGGACATCCCCGTCGTGATCGTCACCCGCCACGCGCGGCCGGGCGTGCTGAAGCGGGCTCTGGCCACGGGTGTCCGCGGGTTCGTGCCCAAGACCACGGCGGCGAGCCGGCTGGCGGAGATCCTGCGGGACGTGCACGCGGGCAAACGCTACGTCGACCCGGAGATCGCGGCCTCCGCACTGACAGCCACGAGCTGTCCGCTCACCGAGCGCGAGCTGGAACTGCTGCGGTACGCGCATACGGGCAGCACCGTCGGCGCGATCGCAGAGCAGGCGCACCTCGCACCGGGGACCGTGCGTAACTATCTGTCGTCGGCCATGAGCAAACTCGGTGTGTCCACCCGTTACGAAGCAGCTCGCCGG
>JAJYTH010000021.1 GCA_021793175.1 Actinomycetes bacterium | reverse complement strand
CCGATCTATCCGTCCAGTTCGTGGCGGAACCGCCGAGGCCGTGCACGTACACGGCCGAGGCGGAGCGAATCCGCGTCTCGTCGGCGCCGTCCGTGAGGCGCTCCGTGTGACGGACGTGGAGTGTGAGGTCCCCGACCCGACGCCGCTCCCCCGGCCAGGGTCCGGCGGTCAGGTCCAGTTCCGGCAGAGGCGTGCTCGACAGCGGTACGTGCGTGAGTGGCGGACGGGAGGTCGGGAGAGCCGGTGTCGAGCTGTCGGGTGAACTGTTCAATGTCTCGGGCACGGTTCCAGCATGCCCGACACGTAGCGTTTGGCATGCAGTACATACCCACGAGTAGTGTGCGGTGGGAAGTATGACCGGAGGGCGGGGATGATGGACACGGAGCAGGCGCAACCACAGCTTTCGAGCCAGGACGGCGACTCGGCACCGCTTGGCCGTGGGGTACGACTCCCCCGGACCGAGCGCCGCGCGCAGCTGCTGGCGGCCGCGCAGGAAGTGTTCGCGGCCAACGGCTACCACGCGGCGGCCATGGACGACATCGCCGAGCGCGCCGGTGTCAGCAAGCCCGTGCTCTACCAGCACTTCCCCGGCAAGCTCGACCTCTACATCGCCCTGCTGGAAAGTCATGTCGACACCCTGGTGTCGACCGTGCAACAGGCACTGGGGTCCACGACGGACAACAAGCAGCGGGTGAAGAACGCGGTGGGCGCGTTCTTCGAGTTCGTCAACAACGACGCGGGCGCGTTCCGCATGGTGTTCGAGTCCGACCTGCGAGGGGAGCCCGCGGTGCAGGAGGCCGTGGACCGGGCGACCTCGGCCAGCGTCGACGCGATCACCGAGACGATCACCGCGGACGCGGGACTCGACGAGGAGAAGGCTCGGTTGCTGGCCGTGGGGCTGGTGGGAATGAGCCAGGTCAGCGCGAGGTTCTGGCTGGCCAACAGCTCGATGCCGTTGGAGGAGGCCGTGGCGCTGACCTCGACCTTGGCGTGGCGCGGGATCGGCGCGGGCTTCCCGCTGTCCGGCAGGGACTGACCGGACAGCGGGTCGACGGTCGTTTCCCGGCTACCCGGTCACTACCCGGTCACACCGCCGTGAGCGGCACAGAGCGGTGATGTGTTCGGCCACGTCGTGTGCGCGCTCCTGCGGCAACATGTGTCCCGCGTCCGGGTACAGCACCAGTCGGCCGGTTCCCAGTTCGTCGGCGAGGCGGTCGATGGTCGCCGTCCCGCGTTCGGCTGGTGCCGATTCACCGTGCCCGCGCAGGTCGTAGCGCACACGGCGCACGTCTTTCGGGAGCAGGTCGACGACGCGGTCCCAGGTCCGACGATCCTGTGTCCACCCGTGGCCGTCCCCTGTGACGAACCAGTGCATGCTCACTTGTCCGCAAGCAGGAACGACCGGCGCCACCACGGCATTCCGGGCCCTCCGACCAACCCGACCTCGTCGAGGAAACCCATGATCCGCTCCCCGAAGTAGCGGATGGTCCCCTGCCAGTGCGGGTTGTTCATGGCCGCCCGGTAGCCCTCCTTCGGGCTGATGCCGACGGCCTTGTAGACGGCCGGGTTCACGAGGCTGCGGGTGACCTCGTGGGAGACCACGGCGAGCAGCCACTGCTGGTAGGCCCGCTCGGGTCCGCGCAGCTTCGCCACGCCCCGCCGCACCTCTTCACGCGCGAAGGTGACGTGCCGCGCCTCCTCCAGTACGTGGATGCGGTTGACCATACGCACGAGCGGCTGAATCTGCGGGTCGTTCATCTGCTCGCGCTGCAACCGGTCGAGGATCTCCTCCGCGACGAGGATCGCCCCGTACATGGCCGGGCCGTAGGCGAGGACGTTCAGCAACTTGCCCATCTGCCTGCGCCAGGCGACCGGCCCGTAGTGCGGGCAGCCGAGGCGATCGCTGAAGCGGGCGAACATGGTGGAGTGCCGGCATTCGTCGGCGATCTCGGTGAGCGCGTACTGGGCGAAGCCGGTAGTGGGGTCGGTGTTGTAGACCTCCTTGAGCAGCATCTGCATCAGCAGCACCTCGAACCAGATGCCGTTGGTGGCGATGCTGGCGGCTTCGTGCTTACCGAGCTCGATGCGCTGTTCCGGCGTCAGCCGCTCCCAGAGCGCGGTGCCGTAGAGGGAGGTGCGTTCCTCGGGGATGTAGCGCTTGCCCTCGACGAGAGGCGCGTCCCAGTCGATGTCGATCTCGGGATCGTAGAACTTGTTGGCCGACGACCTCAGCAGCCGTTGCGCGGTCTTTTCGCGGGTCGCCTCTGTCACGGCACGCGTCATCGCGGCCCACCACCTTCCACGTTTATGTAACCATTGGTAACAGTTACTTCTGGTAGCATGGACAACATGCCCGAGCGTGTCAACAGCTCCAGCAGGCCCAGGCGGTTTTCCGAGGAGAAACCCACCGGAGACGCCCGGCGCGATCGCTGGCGCAAACATCGGATCGCACGGCGAGCCGAGTTCGTGGAAGCCGCTCTGAAAGCGCTCGACGAACACGGTCCCGACATGGGGATGGAGGAGCTGGCCACCGCCGCGGGCGTGACCAAACCGGTGTTGTACCGGCACTTCGCCGACAAGGCCGACCTGTACCTGGCACTCGGCGAACGAGGCACGGAGATCCTCTTCGAACGGCTCCTTCCCGCCATCAACGCCGAGCTCGCCCCCGTGCCCCGTATCCGCATGGCACTCACCGCGTTCTTCTCGGTGATCGAGGAACACCCGAACCTGTACCGGCTGCTGGCACGCAAGTCGGTCGGCGGAAAACCGGTGGGCGCCGACGTGGTCGCCGAGGACAAACAACTCATCGCCACGGCGCTGACCGCGCTGCTCGGCGACTACATGCGCATGCTCAACATGGACTCCGGTGCGGCCGAGCCGTGGGCCCACGGCATCGTCGGCATGGTGCAGAACACCGGCGAATGGTGGCTGGACAAGCGCACCATGAGCCGCGACAGCGTCGTGGAGTACCTGACCCAAATCATCTGGGCGGCCATCGACGGACTGACCCGCCAGCACGGGATCGTGTTGGACCCGAACAAACCGCTGGAAGCCAACAAAGTCGTCACCTTAAAACCCGGCCCCTTCGAGTACGAGCAGACGGGAGAGACATCGTGAGCGCACACGACCATGACGAGGACGGTTACGCGGGCGCGGCCACGCTGGTACTCGGCGAGACCGAGCTGCCCATCGAGGTGGAACTGCGCGGGTACTTCCAGCCCATCGACGGCTACTACCACTGGTACGGCCGCATCAAGGCCGACTCCGCATTGTCCGAATTGGCCGGCGGCAAGAAACACAAGGTCGAGATCCGTACCCCCGAAGGCAGCGCCCACGGCGAGATCTCCGACCCCGACCCGTGGGACCGCTACCGGATCATGGGCGTGAGCACGCCGCCTTTCGCGGTGCCCACGTCGTTGGAGGAACTGGAGTCCGCGGAAGGCTAGTACCGGCCACCCGGCACCCCGGGTCCACAGTCCACCTACGAAACGGGCCACCCCACCTGCTCAGGTGGGGTGGCCCGAAAGCTTCGAACACTCGCGCGCCGTCAGGAGCCGACTGCGAAACCGACCCTGCGGACATCGGACGGCGCGATCTCGACATAGGCGATCCGAGCGGCGGGCACGAGGAAGGTACGGCCTTTTTCGTCGTTGAGCCGCAGCAGACCGTTATCGGCGCCCAGGGCCTCGGCGACCTGCTTCTCCACCTCTTCCTGCGAGGAGTTGCTGGCCACCACGAGTTCCCGCGGCGCGTCCTTGATGCCGATCTTGACTTCCACGTGCGACCTCCGCCTGAGTCGTGTCTGTCGTCGGTTCCAGGCTAGCCGAGACCGAGCTTCTGCATCCGTTTGGTGTGCCGCTGCTGCAGCCGACGGAACAACGCGGCGATGCCCGACAGGTCACCGCTGCCGGCCACGATGAGTTCGGCCAGCCCGTCTCGTTCGGCGACGATGTACTGGGCCTGGGTCAACGCCTCGCCGAGCAGGCGCCGACTCCACAGGGCCAGCCGGTCCCGCGTCGGCTTGTCGTTCTCGATCGCCGTCGCGACCTCACGCTGGGCGAAGGCGGAGTAACCGGTGTCGGCGAGCACGGTGAACACGAGCTCCCGAGTCCGCTCGTCGAGCACCCCGGCGAGCTCGCGGTAGAGGTCGGCGGCGAGGTTGTCCACCACATACGCCTTGACGAGCGATTCCAACCACATCCTGGGCGTGGTGGACTCCTGGAACGCGTCGATGTGCCGAATGAAGGGCCGCATCGCGTCCTCAACCGAGACCCCGTGATCCGCGAGGTACCGCTCCAACAGCCCGTAATGCCCCATCTCGGCGGCCGCCATCGACGCCAGCGCGGCGCGGCTGGCCAGCGTGGGTGCCGTGCGGGCGTCCTCGGCGAGCCTGTCGAACGCCGACAACTCGCTGTAAGCGAGCACGCCGAGCAGGTCGACGACCCCCGTGCCGATGTTCTCGGTGTCCCCTGCCTGCGCGTCAGTCACGCGACAACAGTAGTTCAGCCCGCGACGAGACCAACAACACGCCGCCCGACCGCCACGATGCCGGGAACACGGGAAGGGAGGGGCTAGACTCTGCGTTGGTAGTGAAGTAGCCCTTGTGTAGTGCACGACGTCGAGACGGTGCGCGTGGGCGCTCGGTACGGCCTCGGTGAACAAGAGGGAAATCGGCCGCCGGTGCCGATCTTTCAGCGCTGTCTTCCGTCGCACTTCACTACGAATTGACAATGTGCGTGCACGCCTCCAGCGGCGTCCCATCCCGTTTCGTGTGACACGCCGCGAAGCGAACGCTTCGGCGTGGTGGTCGAATGCCGCAACTACCCGGCCGTGCGCGCTGGTATGAGAGAGGCGATTCGACATCGACCCGAACAACCACACAGCCGAACCCGTTGCCGGCAAACCGGACAACCCCACATTCGCCGACCTCGGCGTACATCCCGAGATCGTCCGCGCGCTCGCGGACTCCGGTATCGAGCGCACCTTCGACATCCAGGCCCTGACGCTTCCCCTCGCGTTGCGCGGTGAGGACGTCATCGGGCAAGCCAGGACCGGAACGGGTAAGACGCTCGGCTTCGGTGTGCCACTCCTGCAGCGACTCACCACCCCGGGCGACGGCACGCCCCAGGCACTCGTCGTGGTTCCCACCAGGGAACTGTGCGTGCAGGTAAGCCAGGACCTCGCGAAGGCGGGCAAGCACCTCGGCATACGGATCACGTCCATCTACGGCGGTCGCCCCTACGAGTCGCAGATCCAGTCCCTCCGCGAAGGCGTGGACGTGGTCATCGGCACGCCGGGCCGTCTGTTGGACCTCGCCGAACAGCGCAATCTCGTGCTCGGCAAGGTGTCCACCCTGGTGCTCGACGAGGCCGACGAGATGCTCGACCTCGGGTTTCTGCCCGACATCGAGCGCATCCTGCGGATGGTGCCCGAGAAGCGGCAGACGATGCTGTTCTCGGCGACCATGCCCGGCCCGATCCTCACGCTCGCGAGGACGTTCCTGCACCAGCCCACCCACATCCGGGCCGAGGACAACGAAGCCAGCTCGATCCACGAGCAGACCACCCAGTTCGTGTATCGGGCGCACTCGCTCGACAAGCCGGAGCTGATCGCGAAGGTGCTCCAGGCCGAGAGCCGCGGGCTGACGATGATCTTCACGCGGACCAAGCGCACGACACAGAAGGTGGCCGACGACCTCACTGAACGCGGGTTCGCCGCCGCCGCCGTCCACGGCGACCTGGGCCAGGGCGCCCGGGAGCAGGCGCTGCGGGCGTTCCGCTCCGGCAAGGTGGACATCCTGGTGGCCACCGACGTCGCCGCGCGCGGCATCGACGTCGACGGCGTCACCCACGTCATCAACTACCAGACCCCCGACGACGAGAAGACCTACGTGCACCGCATCGGCCGCACGGGCCGCGCGGGCAGGACCGGTGTGGCGATCACGCTCGTGGACTGGGATGAGGTGCCGCGCTGGAAATTGATCTCGGACGAGCTCGGGCTCGACATGCCCGACCCGGTGGAGACGTACTCCACGTCGAATCACCTGTTCACCGATCTCGGTATCCCCGAGGACGCCACCGGTCGGCTACCGCTGTCGAAGCGCACCCGCGCGGGTCTCGACGCCGAGGACGAGGAGGACTTCGGTGACAAGCGGCGGCGAGGCCGGACGGACGCCGCCCGTAAACGCCCGCGTCGTCAGCGCAGGCGGACCCGGAGTGGCCGCGAGGTCACGGCTACGACGGCACAGGCGGACTCGCCCGAGCAGTCCGACGAGGCCGCCGGCACCACCCGTCCGCGCAGGCGCAGGACACGGGGTGGCGTCTCCCACACTCCCACCGCCGAACACGCCGCGCCCGCGGACAAGGAGGAGTCGGCGCACGGAGACGGCGGTGAGCGACCGACCCAGCGTCGGCGGCGCAGGCGTCGGGTGAGCTCCGCGGGCCCCGCCAACACGGCCGAAACAGCGGCGGGGGCAGACTAGGGCGCGTGAGCACCCCGCCCGATCGGCCCAGCGAGCGGCCCAGCGAGCACAGCCCCGCAGCGCCCGCGCATCCGCCGGGAACCGAGGATGTGCTCGCGTCCACGGACGTCCGTCCCGGCGGCGAGGTCGGCGAGGTCGACAACGGCGACAACGGCGGCAACGACGGCGGCGACACCGACGCCAGCACCGACGCCGACGCTGCCGAGCAGCCGCCCGCCGAGCGGCCCTCGCGCCGTTCCCCCTGGAATCGCCCTCGCGACCGGGTTCTCGCCGTGGCCCTGGCCGTGGTGTGCATCGCCGCGGGCGTGGTGGTCTGGCTGAACAGCGACAGCCGCGCGACCGAGCAACACACGACGTCGGTGCCGCCGCCACGACTGGCTACGCCGGAGGCCGTGCCGGGCAGCCTCGCGGAACGGTGGCGCTCCCCCAGCGAGGCCACGCCCGAACCGGTCGCCGAAGGCGGGTTCGTGGTCACCGGCTCCGATGGCACGGTCGCGGGCCGCGACCCGCTGACCGGCGAGGTCCGGTGGAGCTATTCCCGGGACCTGGCGTTGTGCACGGTCGCGGGCGCCTGGTCGAAGGCGGTGGCCGTCTACCGCAAGAGTCTCGGCTGTAGCGAGGTCACGCAGCTCGACCCCCGTACGGGGCACAGAACGGCCCAGCGCAACGGCGACGCCGAAGCACCCACTCGGCTCGTCGTGGACGATGCACACGTGACCACCACCGGCGAACGGCTGCTCAACACCTGGCGCAGCGACCTGGTGCGGACCATGGAGTACGGCCGAGTCCCCGCGCCGGAGAACCCGGAACGACAACCGCGAACGGGGTGCCGGTACTCGAACGTGGCCGCCGGGGCCGACAACGTCGGCGTGATCGAGCACTGCCCCGAGGAGACAGGGGCGCGCCTGACCGTCCTGAAGGCCGCGGGCGAGGAAGCCGACGAGCCCGAACAGGTGTTCAGCGCGCTACTGCCGGAGATGTCCGCCCAGCTCGTGGCCATGTCGGAGGAACGAGTGGCCGTCGCGTTGCCGAAGCGACGCCGGTTGCTCGTGTTCGACTACGAGGGCAGGCAACAGGACGTTCATGACCTCGCCGTGCCCACGGACGAGCTCGCCGCCGTCCCGGAGTCGGGCGTGGTGCCCACCTCGACCGGCCGCGAGAACGTGTACTGGTTCACCGGTTCGCGCACCGTGGCGCTGTCGGCGGACGAGCTGCGACCGCGTTGGACCGCCGAGAACACCCTCGGCCCGGGTACGGTGTTCGCCGGGGAGTACGTCGTGCCCATCCCCGGTGGGCTCGCGGTACTCGACGAGCGCACCGGCGCCACGACCCGAACGGTGGCCGTGGATCGCCGAGGCCACGACGGGCCGGTCGAGCTGGAGGCGACGGGCCCGGTTCTGCTCGAACAACGTGGACGGACGCTAGTAGCACTGAGATGAGTTTCGAACGGATGCACGGATTTTCTCAGTTGAGTCCGCACGGGGCCGCCCGCGTGGAACTACCCGGCACGCACGGTCCCATCGCCGCGCTGGAGGGTCCGCGTCCCAACGACCCCATCGCCACGGCGGTTCTCGTTCCCGGCTACACCGGTTCCAAGGAGGATTTCGCTCCGCTGCTGGACGGCATCGCCGAAGCGGCGATCCTTCCGGTGGCGATCGATCTCCCCGGCCAGCACGAGTCCTCCGGTCCCGACGACGAGTCGGCCTACGGCCCGGCGCAGTTGGGCAAGGTCGTGGCCGAGCTGGTGACCGGCCTGGCCACGGAACGTCCGGTGCTGTTGCTGGGCCACTCCTACGGTGGTCTAGTCGCGCGCGCCACCGTGCTGGCGGGTGCGCCGGTCGCGGGGCTGACCCTGTTGTGCAGTGGCCCCGCCGCCCTCCCACCCGGGCCCCGGCACACGGCCTTGGACAGCGGGGAGGAGCTGCTGCGCTCCCAGGGTGTGGAGGCCTGCTATGCCGTGCGGAAACAGCTGGACACACAACTGTCCCCGCACCGTTTCACCGCTTCACCCGAATTGGACGCATTCCTACGGGAACGGTTCGTGGCGACCGAGGCGGCGTGTCTGTTGGGCATGGCCGACGGCCTACGGCACGAACCCGACCTCGTCCCCGACCTGGCGGACGCACTGCGCGAACACGACATACCGGCCGCGGTGGTGGCGGGCGAGCACGACAACGCCTGGAGCGTGCCGAGCCAGCGGGACATGGCGCAGCGGCTCGGCGTGGAGTTCGTCACCATCCCCGGCGCGGCGCACTCCCCGAACACGGAGGCCCCGGACGCGCTGCTGCGGGAACTCCTGCCCCGCTGGCACTCCTGGTTGGGCGAGTAGTGAGAAAACGGTGAGGCGAGGGACGGCGCCGCTGCCTCACGACCACCAGAACAACCACAACATCATCGCGGTCACCACCACGACGGCCGCTCCGGCCGCTCCCGCGCGTACACCACTGCTCCGCTCGGCCCGGTACTGTGCCGCTCCCGCGAGCGCCACACCGATGAGGTGCCCCACGATGGAGTACGCGCCCGGACCCTCACCGTCGTTCGTCCACGCCAGAACCTGCGCGCCCAACAGCACGAGGAGCACCAGCACCCATCCGGCCACACAGGAGCCGGTGATGCCGCGCCATACGGGTATCCGCGCCCGTACCGGTTCCGGAGACGATGTCGGCACGGTCAACTCCACCGTTTCCGGCTCTGCCATGTGTCTCTTCCGCCAATCGTTGTCACGTCGTCGGTGCCAGCAAGTCCCACGGGCGTGCCGCCGGCGCCGCTTGCTGCCCCTCGGGGCAGCTGGAACGCAACTCGCACCAGGCGCACCGAGGCGCGGGCCGCGCGGGAAAGAGCCGATCGGGATCGTCCCCTCGGCCAAGCCTGTCGGCCGCGGTGTGCGACGCGGTGGCGGTCTCCTCCGCCCTTCTCACGTGTTCGGTCAAGTCGGCGTCGGTGTGTTCGGCGACGGCGACGGTGGCTGTGGGTAGATGGTGTAGTTCCACGCGCGAACAAGGTTTACGCAGGGTTCGCGCCGCCGCGGCGGCGTACAGCGCCAGAGCGCGGGACCGCCGCGCATGCGTGTCGCTCGGTGGGGTCCGGCCCGTCTTGTAGTCGACCACGACCAGCTCGCCGTCGCGATCGTCGATGCGGTCGGCACGGCCCTCGACGATCAGCGACGGTGACGCCGGGTCACTGCCGACCGTGGCCGACACCCACCGCTCCACCCCGACCGGATCGACATCGGCGCCGTGCTGTTCCACGTAGTCGGCGACCCAGCGACGGGCGGCCTCGGCGTACCGGGCCACCTGCACGGCGTCGGCGAATCCCCCGCTGCGCCAATGCCGGCTCACCAGCGTCTCGGCCCGCTCGGGAGTGCGCTTCGAGACCGGGAGCGTGAACAACTCCCTCAACGCGTTGTGGACCACCGCGCCCAGCGTGGTGTGCGCCCACGGCCCCGTGCGCGGTGGCGCGGGCCGATCGAGGTAGGTCAGGCGGAAACGGCGGGGACAGTCGTCGTAAAGCGACAGCCGGGCCGGCGTCACCTTGATCAGCGGCCGGGGCTCGATACCGAAGTCGAATCCGAGCTGCTCCATGTCACGCCCCCTCGATGAACCCGCGGACGGAGTCGGCCACCAGATCCACGGCGATCGCGGCCAGCAACAGACCGGCGATCTTGGCCAGCAGCGTAATGCCGCTCTCGCGCACCACCTTGATCAACACACCGGAGAACCGCATACAGGCCCACAGCACCAGGTGCACGACCACGATGGCGGCTCCCAGCGCCGTGTACCCGTCGAGAGCCCCTTCCGTCTGCCGGACGAACACGATCGTCGCCGCGATCGCCCCCGGCCCCGCCAACAGAGGCGTGCCCAACGGGACCAGAGCCACGTTGACGTCCTCGGCCGCCTCAGGCTGCGAACTCCCCCGGCCGGTCAGCAGGTCGAGCGCCACGAGCAGCAACAGCAACCCGCCCGCGCCCTGCAGCGCGTGGATACCGATGCCCAGGTAGGCCAGGATGAACTCCCCGGCCACCGCGAACAAGGTGACGACCAGGAACGACACCAGGACCGATTGCCGAGCGGCCTTCGCTCTCGCGGCGGGCGACTTCCGCCCGACCAGGCTGAGGAACACCGGAACGGTGCCGGGCGGATCCATGATCACCAGCAGGGTGATCGAGGCTTCCAGGAACAGCGTCGTGTCGAACACCGCGGCCGTCACGGAACCGCCCTGCGTACGCCGGTCCGCAACGACGCGCCACCCGCACGCTCCAGCAGCGCCTCGAACTGTTCCGGGTCCGTGGTCTCCTGCCCGATGGAGATCGTCTTGTTCGTGCCGTGGTAGTCACTGGAACCGGTGCGGATCAGACCGAGTTCGTCGGCCAGCGACCGCAGCCGTTCCCGTGCCGAGAGGTCGTGTTCGGGGTGGTCGACCTCCACTCCGGCGAGGCCACGTTCGGCGAGCGCGGCGATCGTCTCCTCCGACAGCGCCGGTCCGCGCGAGGCCGCGAACGGATGCGCCAGCACCGTCACCCCACCCGCCTCGGCGATCATGTCGACAGCCGTTTCGACGGGCGTGTCCGTCCTCGGCACGTAGTAACCGCGTCCGGAGCCGAGGAAGCGGTCGAACGCCTCGTTCACGGTTTCGACCACACCGGCCCGCACCAGCGCCCGCGCCAGGTGCGGCCTACCGGCGGGCGCGTCGGGCGCCAACCCGGCCAGTATCTCGTCGGCATCGACCGGCAGACCGTCCGCGGCCATCCGGTCGGCCATCGCCCGCAACCTCTCCCGCCGCTCCTGTCGGAGGCGGCGCTGCTCCGCCACCAGAGCGGGAGCGGCCGGGTCGAACAGGTAGGCCAGCACGTGGACGGACACCTTCCATCCGTCGGCGGACACCGCCTCGCACGACAGCTCGGCGCCCGGCACCAGACTCAGGCCCGGCGGCAACGCCTCGGTGGCCTCCGCCCATCCCGCGGTGGTGTCGTGGTCGGTCAGGGCGAGGACATCGAGGCCGGACTCGGCCGCCAGACGGACGAGTTCCGTAGGACTGTCGGTGCCATCGGAGACGGCCGAGTGGGTATGCAGGTCGATGCGCACATCCACTATTGTCCAGCGCACACGTCCGTGTGTGTCAGCCGGCCACCTTGCCTCGGCGGCGAGCCGCACGCTGAGCCTTGATCATCGAGAACCGCTCGGCCTTCTTCTGCTTGTCGCCGAAGACGAGTTCGGAGATCGTGTCGTAGAACTCCTCGGGTTTCGGCAGGTACTCGATGCGGTTCAGTGCCTGGATCTGACCCGCCGACTCGACGATCATGGTCCCGTAACCGAGGATGCGACCGAGGAACGGGCGTTCGTAGGTCAGGTCGGTGACCTTCGTGATCGGCATCATCAGCACCTGCGTGGTCCAGACGCCCTTGGTCATCACGAACCGTTTGTCCGTGACGACGAGGCGCTCGACCCACCACTCGATCACCTGATAGGCGAAGCGCAGCACGAGGAACAGCGCGGCGTACCAGAGGACGTTCTGCAGTAGCCACATGGCCGGCGGCAGGATGTACGAGATCATCACGCACACGGCGATCAGGGCGACGGCTTCGAACGTCTGCCAGATAAGACAGGACCAGTGCCGCCGGACCCTGATCACCCGGCGCTCGGTGTCGAGCAGGTACTCGTCTGGATCGCGAGGCGCGAACATGGCCGCAGCCTACCCGTCGATCAGCTGAAAACGTTGCTGACGAACGTGATCACCGCTTCGGCGGCATCGCGCAGCGCGGTGATGATGCTGTCAACGAACCCCGCTGCCTCCGTTGGTCGGGCGATCACGAAGAAGAGGACCAACGCGACACCGGCGAACGTCGCAAGCTTTTTCGCGTTCACGGCGATCAATCCCGTCTCTCGAAGTGCAGACCTGTACACGGCTTGGTGCCACTAAGTTTGTACCTCACTGCGCTCCGTTACGGCAGCAAAGTCCTGCGCTTGGGTCAGCCTTCTGCAAAGATAATTATCTTTGACTACGTACCGTAACCGTACTGAGTGATGTGCAACACTCGGCGTGTACGTCGAACGACGGGAGGACAGACCTTGGCGGCCACCGTGCGCTGTGTCGGTGGGATCGTATTCGACTCGACGGGCCGACTGCTGCTCATCCGGCGAGGCCGCCCTCCGGGGAAAGGACTGTGGTCTCTACCTGGCGGT
Source organism: Actinomycetes bacterium (assembly GCA_021793175.1). Lineage (GTDB taxonomy): Bacteria > Actinomycetota > Actinomycetes > Mycobacteriales > Pseudonocardiaceae > Saccharomonospora. The sequence continues at coordinate 28,083 of JAJYTH010000021.1, read as the reverse complement.
CGAGTGGAATCCGGCGAAAGCGACATAGCCGCCGTCGTCAGGGAACTCCGCGAGGAAACCGGCCTCACGGTACGGCCGCTCACCCTCGCAGGCACCCTCACCCGAGGGCAGTACGAGATCCACGACTACACGTGCACGGTCGAAGGTGGACAGCTGCACCCCGGCGACGACGCCGACGATGCCCGATGGGTGAATTCGGCCGAATTCACGAACCTGGACGAGTCGGGCCACCTCACCGAGGACCTCGCCGAGACCCTCCGAGGTTGGAACGCGCTACCTCGCAACTGAGCGCCGCTGGAAACCTCCGAAGCTCACTTGAACCCCTGAGTCCCTCCTGAGTTCCCTCTGAGGCCGCCTGAGACCGTCTGAGGTCCTTCAGAAACGGCCGGAGCCGTCGAAAACCCGGCGAAGGTCACGCCGCAGGCGCTCGACGATCACCGTGCCGACCACGTCATGCGCTGGCCGTGCGGCACCGCCGTGGCCTCGAACTCGGCGCTCATCCGCCGCCCGTCGAACGAGACCACACTCAACGTGGACCGTCCCGTCGTGGCATAGGCGAGTTCGTCGCGACCGGGCAGCACATGGTTCAGTCCTGCCTCGTAGTTCTCCATCGCCACCCACCACAGCGGACGATGTCCAGCGAGCTCCCGCAGCGCCGCCACAAAGTCCTCCCGGCGTGGTTCCGACAAATAGGGCAAGGTGTGGCTGGTGTAGACCACGAGGGGCAACTCCTCCGGCACGCGCGCGGCCGCGGTCGCCAGGTCGTCCACGGCGTCACCGGTCACCAACTCCGGACGCCACCGGCTCTGCGCGGCGGCCGCGGTACGCAGCAGCCGGACCCGGTCCGGTTGATCGGCCCACACGCAGGCTTCCAACCACGCCAGCTCGTCCTCGTCGGAGGCGTCGACCGGTGAGCGGTCCAGCCCCACGCGGGCCTTCACCGCCATCTTCTTCGGCAGGGTCGGGAACTTCGCCCCCTCACTCACCGACAGCGCGCAGTGCAGTCCCACCGCGGCCTTCGCAGGCCCCGCCGATACCTGCTCGCCACCGTCGCACTGATAGCGATAGGCGAAGGTGTCCATGCCCAGCAGCAACCCGGCACTGCACCCCACCTCGAGCAGACCGATCGGGCCGCGCACCCGCTTGGCCACCGAAGCGACGGCGGGGAACAGCACGGCCGCCCTGTTCACCTCGTTGGTCTGAGTGAACCGGGTGGTGACGAGCTCACGCATCGACTCGGCACGATCGAGGACGAACTCTCGGAACAACGGCCACGTCTGCGTGTCCGGCCCGTCCAGACCACCCAACGACGGGTAGTACCGCGACAGCGGATGGATCGGCTCCGCCTGGAGCAAGCGATGCGCGGCCGCCAGCAACAGCGTCGGTTGCGCGTCGTTTCCGGAGGCGGCCGCCAACAGCGAGGCCACGTCGTCGTCGGCAGCGGCCTGCGCCGCCAGATGTTCGTACAGAGGCGAAGCCCCCGTCGCTTCGTAGTCGGCGAACCGACGCAGCCGTTCGCGGATCGTTTCCAGACTCGAAGTCATGTCCGTCCTTGAGGCGAGGCGCGCAAATGTCATCACGTCATCCACGTCATCCCCGCCGCTGCAGCGACGAAGCGGACGTAGACAGGCTCCACCGTAACCGTTGATCGCGCCCCGACGCGTGTGTCGTTCACTCGTCACACATGACGCTTTTCACCCGCGTCGCACCGCCCTGCGCCGACGGCGAACCGCTGTAAGAGGTATCCTCGTCTGTTGGCGCGGTGGGATCTCTGGCGAAGAACGATCGGCCTACCCGCACGGGGTCCGTCCGTCGACTCCGAGGAGGTGAGGACGCAATGAGCAGTGGCGATAGTCCGCTCCCTAGTACTGCCGGCGTTCCTGCCTTCGGGGCCGACGTGATGCCGCCGCGGTAGAACACGTCCGAGCGCCGCACGCCCAGGCGGGATCGCCGGCATGTGCCTGTCGTCCTAGTCCGCGACGTCACAGCCAGGAGATTCCATGTCCGCCATTCCTTCCCTCGGTAACCTGCGCACCCGGGCTCACGGTCGCGCCTTCCACAACGGCCGCCGCGCGCCGCAGGAAACACGAACCTCCGCCTGTGTCGTCGACTGCGGTGTCTACGTCGACGGTGTGCGACTTCCCGGCGAGTGGTCCCACACCGACGCCATCGCCGAGGTCCGCAAACGCGGTGAGGGTTTCGTGTGGATCGGCCTGCACGAACCCGACGAGAAGCAGATCCAAGGCATCGCCGACACGTTCGGCCTGCACGAACTCGCCGTCGAGGACGCCGTGCACGCGCACCAGCGGCCGAAGCTGGAACGCTACGACGACACGCTGTTCATGGTGTTCCGCACCATCCGCTACGTCGAACACGACTCGCCCACCACCGCCAACGAGATCGTCGAGTCCGGCGAGTTGATGGCGTTCCTCGGCTCCGACTTCATCATCACCGTGCGCCACGGAAACCATGCCGGGCTGACCCACCTGCGCAGGGAGCTCGACGCCGACCCAGAGCGTCTCGCCCCCGGGCCGGCGGCGGTGCTGCACGCCATCGCCGACCACGTGGTCGACCACTTCCTCGTCGTCACCGAGCGCATCGAGGACGACATCGACGAGATGGAGACCGAGGTCTTCGCGCCCCGCACACGCATCACCTCGGAACAGATCTACCTGTTCAAACGCGAAGTGCTGGAACTCCGCCGAGCCGTACTGCCCCTGGCCCGGCCGTTGCGCAGGCTCTCCGAGGGCTACACCTGGCTCATTCCCGACGAGATCCGGTCGTACTTCCGCAACGTGCACGACCACGTCACGACCGTGTCCGACCGGGTGGCGGCCTTCGACGAACTGCTGACCACGCTGGTGGACGCCACCCTCGGAAAGCTCACCCTGCAGTTGAACTCGGACATGCGCAAGATCACGGCGTGGGCCGCGATCATCGCCGTGCCCACCGCCATCGCTGGTATCTACGGCATGAACTTCGACTACATGCCCGAACTGAGTTTCAAGTACGGCTACCCGATCACTCTCGGAGTGATCCTCGCTCTCTGTCTGTTGCTTTACCGGATATTCCGGAAGAACCGCTGGCTCTAATCCCTGTCTTCACCGCGTGGCTAGGAGGACGTCATGCTCCGCATGCTCACCAATCTGAAGTTCTGGGCGCTGGTCGGCGCACTCACCTGGCTGGTCGTGGTCGTCGCCATCATCGCGCTGAATCCCGAGTACGCATTCCACGGAGGGTGAGAGAAAATCGTGCAGCCGTGTCCGCAGCCTGCGTAGCCGTGTTCGCAGGCTGCGGACACGCATACGGCGTCATCCCTCGTAAGTGAGGTTCTTACCCGAGTCCGGGTCGAACAGCTGGATCTTGTCCACGTCGAACCACACCTGCGCCCGGCCGCCCTCGCGGACCTCCGATGCCGCGGAAAGCCGGGTCACGATGGCGGAACCCGCGTCGGGGACGCCGGAGGCACCGGAGTCGGCCGCGAGCTCGGTGAGCCCGGCGGTCGTGATCGGCTCGGAGTCCCTGGTGAGGTAGGCGTACTTCTCCGAACCCATCGATTCCAGCACGTCCACCGTGGCGTCGAACGTGGCACCGCCACGGCGATGTCCTTCCTCGACGAGCGAGGCGTCCTCGAAATGTTCGGGGCGGATTCCCATGATGACCTCGCGTGGGGCGTTCGCCCGCTCGGCCAACCTGCGCACCCGGTCGGACAGCTCGACGGTACCCAACGCACTGCTGAGCGCCCCGTTCTCGAGTGTGGCGGGCACGAAGTTCATCGACGGCGAGCCGATGAACCCGGCCACGAACAGGTTGACCGGGTGGTCGTAGAGAAACTGCGGTGAGCCGATCTGCTGCACCACGCCACTGCGCAACACCACGACCCGATCGCCCAACGTCATCGCCTCGACCTGGTCGTGGGTCACGTAGATCGTCGTGGTGCCCAGCTTCTTCTGCAGCCTCGACACCGACGTGCGCATCTGCCCCCGCAGCTTCGCGTCCAAGTTGGACAAAGGCTCGTCCATGAGGAAAGCCTTGGGGTTACGCACGATGGCACGCCCCATCGCCACCCGCTGCCGCTGCCCACCGGACAGATTGGACGGTTTACGGTCCAGATGCTGGGTGAGGTCGAGGATGCGCGCGGCCTCCTCCACCTTCTGCTTCACGGTGGCCTCGTCCACCTTGGCCAGACGCAACGGGAACGCCATGTTCTCCCGCACGCTCATGTGCGGGTAGAGCGCATAGGACTGGAACACCATGGCGATGTCGCGGTCCTTCGGCGTCTTCTCGTTGGCGCGTTCGCCGTCGATCCGCAGCTCGCCGGAGGTGATGTCCTCCAGCCCCGCGATCATGTTCAACGCCGTCGACTTACCGCAGCCCGACGGGCCGACGAGGATCACGAACTCCCCGTCCTCGATGTGGATGTCCATTTCCGACACGGCGAGGGCTCCGTCGGGGAACCGCTTGGTCACCTTGTCGAGCACGATCTCAGCCATTGTCTAACCCTTCACCGCACCGGAGGTCAGCCCCGCGACGATGCGTCGTTGGAAGAACAACACGAACAGAATGATCGGAATGGTGATCACCACCGCTGCCGCCGAAATGGTTCCGGTCGGGTCCTCGAACTGCGAGGCACCGGTGAAGAACGACAGTGCGGCGGGCACCGTCCGCGACGCCTCCGTGGACGTCAGCGAGATGGCGAACAGGAAGTCGTTCCAGCAGAAGATGAACACCAGGATCGCCGAGGTGAACACGCCCGGTGCGGCCAGCGGCGCGATCACCTTGCGGAACGCCTGACCCGGCGTGGCGCCGTCCATCTTCGCCGCCTTCTCCAACTCCCACGGGATCTCGCGGAAGAACGCCGACAGCGTGTAGATCGCCAGCGGCAACGCGAACGTGATGTACGGCAGGATCAGCCCCGGCCACGTGTCGAACAGCCCGAGTTCCCGTTCGATGTTGAACAGCGGGGTCACCAGGGAGATCTGCGGGAACATGGCGATCAGCAACGACACTCCGACAAGCAGTTTCTTGCCGGGGAAATCGAGCCTGGCCACCGCGTACGCCGCCATCATGCCGAGGACAACGGCGATCGCCGTCGCGATGAGCGCGATACCGATCGAGTTGATCAACGGTCGGATGAACTCATCGGTCGCGAAGATCTCCTTGTAGTTGTCGAGCGTCCATTCCCGCGGAATGAAGTTGCCGTCGGCCAACGTCTCCTTCGTCTTGAACGACAGGGAGACGATCCACAGCACCGGCACGAGTGCGTAGACCACCACGATGATGTCGACCAAGGCCCACCGCGCCTTACGTGCGGCGGTGGACGTGCCCAGACCGGACACAGCCATCAGCGCTCCCCCTCCCGGTCACTGCCCGGTGCGGCCGTACCGAACACCTTGATGAAGATGAACGCGATGATCGCCACCGCGATGAAGATCAACACGGCCATCGTGGAGCCGATGCCGAGGTTGAGCCCCTTCATCAGGTTGTTGTAGGTCTGCATCGACACCGAGGAGGTGTCGTTGGCGCCGTTCGTCAACACGAAGATGTTGTCGAACACGCGGAACGCGTCCAGGGTGCGAAACAGCAAGGCCACGAGGATGGCCGGCTTCATCACCGGCAGCATCACCTTGGTGAACCGCTGCCACGCGTTCGCCCCGTCCATCGACGCCGCCTTGAGCAGGTCGTCTGGCACCAGCGCCAGACCCGCCATGAGCAGCAACGCCATGAACGGCGTCGTCTTCCACACCTCGGCCAGAATGATGATCGCCAGCGACGGGCCCTGTTCGGTCAGTGGTGCGCCGTCCGGCGCCAGCGCATTGGCGAGGTATCCGGTCCCCGGTGTCCACGCGTAGAACCAGGAGAACGCCGCCACCACCGTGACGATGCCGTACGGAATCAGTGTCACCGTGCGCACCAGGCCGCGGCCGACCAACGTACGGTGCATGATCAAAGCCAGCGCCATGCCGAGCACGAACTCGATGGCCACCGACACCACGGTGATGAGCATGGTGACGCCGAACGCCGTCCACCAGTACGAGTTGGTGAGTACAGCGGCGTAGTTGTCGAACCAGACGAACTCCCGATCGTCCGGGAATCGGAGGTCGTAGCGCTGCAGTGACAACCAGATCGAGTACAGGATCGGATAGCCGGTGACGGCCAGCATCACGATCGCAGCGGGAGCCACCAGCAACAGGCCGAGCCTGCGTTCCGCACGCTTGCCCTCGCTCATCGGGGCCTTGCCGCGCTTGCCCGTCTCGGCCTTCGTCGCCGGTCCGGCGGTGGCCGTCGGGCTCGCTGCCGTGTCGCTCATGGGATCACGCCCTTCGAGCTCAGCGCTTCGTCGAGCTGCTCGCGTAGTTCGAGCGCGGTCTGCTCGGGGTCGATCTCCCCGGGCGGCGAGAGCACCTTGGCCATCACGATGGACAGGTTCTGGTAGGCCGGAGTCAGCGGTCGCACGGCCGCGTCCTTCAGCTCGTCCCGAATCGCGTCCTTCATCGGGTACTTCATTTCCATCGTCGGGTTGTCGTCGGGATCCGCCGGCTTCGACGGGTCGAGCGGCGTGGTGTCGTCGTAGACCGACTCGATGGTGGGCGGGACACCGTCCATCAACGCCGAGAATTTCTGGTTCTCCGCGCTACGCAGGCACAGCGCGGCCTCGAACGCCTCCGGCTTGTGCTGGGAGCTGGAGCTGACCGCGAGGTCGTAGCCGCCGATGGTGCTGCGTCCGGAGTCCTCATCGCCCACCCCCGGATAGGGGGCCCACTTCATGTGCTGCAGCTCTTCGGGCTTCTCCGCCGCGTAGGAGGCGTAGACGAACGGCCAGTTCAACTGGAACGCGGCATTGCCCTGCTGGAACGTGAGCCGGACCTCGTCCTCCTGCTGGTTGGTCAGCGACGGGTCGGTGAGCCCGGTGGAGCTGACCTCCTTCATGATCTCCAACGCCCGGACCGCGCCTTCGTCGACGACCACCGATTCGCCGTCCTCGGACAGGATGCGGCCACCCGCCGACTCGGTGATCGAGTTGTACACCACGACAAGGCCCTCGTACTGGGCGCCGGTGAACACGATCTCGTGCGGTTTGCCCTGCTCGCGCAGCTGTCGCGAGGCCTCCATCATCTCCTCCCACGTGCGGGGAGGCTCCGGGGTGATCCGGTCGTCGTACCAGAGCAGCTGCACGTTGGTGTTCTTCGGCGCGGCATACAGCTTGCCGTCCCACTGCGCCGTCTTCAGCGGACCCGGCAGGACGTCTCGTTCGGCCTCGGCCTTGTTCTCGCCGGTCCACTCCTCGACCCAGCCGGCCTCGGCGAACTCGGGCACCCAGGTGACGTCGAGCCCGAGGACGTCCATCGACGTGTCGCCCGCCGCGAGCCTGCGGACCATCTGTTCACGTTGGCCGTCGGCGTCCCGAGGGAGCTTGTGATAGACGATTTCGTAGCGGCCGTTCGCCTGTGTGTTGCAGTTGTCGACAACTGTTTGAAAGTTGTCCTCGGGGGCGTAGTAGACGTTGATCTGCATCCCGTCGTCCGCCCCGCAGGCAGCCAGCGCCGAGCCCGTTACGACGGTGACACCGAGTATCGCCGCCACACGATTGGGTGAACGCCGTAGTCGCCGCCGCGCAGCGACCTTCACCATGAGGTCTCCTCCCCACCGCACCCGGGTGGGTGAGTCCACCCACCCCGTTACGCATGGACGTTGCTGTCACAGGGCAGGCAGTACACCTGTGACCGGTGCCATAAACCTAGGGCTACCGATCACCCGGCGCAAGTACTCACGGTAACTATCAAGAGACAAGGACCGACTAAAGTTCGGTCAATTGTGTGACCCCATGGCCAGCCGGGCCAACAGATTGCGTCCCTGCTCCGCGTTTCGCGGCTGGCAGAGCACGTCGTAACGACCCGCGACCAACTGACTCGCCGACGAGAAATCGCGCCGCCCGCGCGTGGAGGCATAGCTCATCGCGGCGAACGCCGCGCCGAACACGACACCGGCGACCAGACCCACCAACACAGGCGCGTACGACATGCCCTGTGCACTGCTGAACATCCCCAGAAGCAGACCGACGAAGAGACCGAACCAGGCACCCGATAACGCGCCGGTGCCCAAAACTCGGCCCCACGACAACTTGCCGATGACCCGCTCCACCAACATCAGGTCCACGCCCACGATGGTCACGTCCTGGACCTGGAACTCATTGTCAGCGAGGTAGTCGACGGCGCGCTGGGCCTCCTCGTAGGTGGCGTAGGACCCGATCGGCCAACCGGACGGCGGCGTGGGAAGACGCGGCAGCCCCGGCGCCTGTCGACCCGACGAGAATGGACCGGTCACGATCATCACCCATGTTCTGCTCTGGTTGCGCTCACCGGCCTCCACCGGCGTGTGTACCCATGATCTCACGCTTCGCACACGGCGGAAACCGGGTGAACGGGACACGCCGGATCCGGCTTGTGACCTCCCCACACCGTGCCCGCCCCCGGCGCGACCGAAACCGCCCGCCATTTCTCGATTCCCACCCGAACCAGAGGCCGGGCAGCGCGTAGAGGCCCCAAAGAAGGCACAGGGGCCACGGAGGACGCAGAGGACATGGAAGACACGGAGGACACGGATACCGCCGAGGCCGGCATTCGAGTATGTCGCCGGTCACAAATGCTTGCACCGGCCGCCACGACGCGGACGGCAGGGCAGGCGAAGCGCTACCAGCACGTAGCATGAGGAGCGCAACGCAACTCATCAGCGACGAGAAGGTCGGTGCCGCAGCAGTGACCACCACTCAAGAGACTCCCAGCGTCGAGGACGTGCGCACCGCGCTGAACTCCGTCCACGACCCGGAGATCCACAAGCCGATCACCGAACTGGGCATGGTGAAGGACATCTCCGTCGGCGACGACGGAATCGTCACCGTCGCCATCTACCTCACCGTGGCCGGCTGTCCCCTCAAGGACACCATCACGCGCGACACCACGGCCGCCGTTTCGAAACTGCCCGGCGTGCGCGACGTGCGTGTCGAGCTCGACGTGATGAGCGACGAACAACGCACCGAGCTGCGCAAGAAACTGCGTGGCGACGTCGAGGAGCCAGTGATCCCGTTCGCACAGCCCGGCTCGCTCACCCGGGTGTACTGCGTGGCGTCCGGCAAGGGCGGCGTCGGCAAGTCCAGCGTCACCGTTAACCTCGCCGCCGCCATGGCACGTAAGGGTCTGTCGGTGGGTGTCGTGGACGCCGACATCTACGGCCACTCCATCCCCCGCATGCTCGGGGCCAGCGGCAAGCCCACCAAGGTCGAAAAGATGATCATGCCGCCCCAGGCGCACGGCGTGAAGGTCATCTCCATCGGCATGTTCACCCCCGGCAACACGCCCGTGGTGTGGCGTGGGCCGATGCTGCACCGCGCCCTGCAACAGTTCCTCGCCGACGTCTTCTGGGGCGACCTCGACATCCTGCTGCTCGACCTGCCACCCGGCACCGGTGACATCGCCATCTCGGTGGCCCAGCTGATCCCCAACGCCGAGATCCTCGTGGTGACGACGCCGCAACAGGCCGCGGCGGAAGTCGCCGAACGCGCGGGTGCCATCGCCCTGCAGACACGGCAGCGCGTCGCCGGCGTCATCGAGAACATGTCCTGGTTCGAGACGCCCGACGGCTCGCGCATGGACATCTTCGGTTCCGGCGGAGGTCAGGCCGTCGCCGAGTCGCTGTCCAAGTCCGTGGGCGCCGAAGTGCCTCTGCTGGGGCAGGTACCACTCGATCCGAAGCTGCGGGAACAAGGTGATGCGGGCACGCCGATCGTTCTCGCCGATCCCGACTCCCAGGCGAGCCAGGTACTCACCAGCGCCGCTGAAAAGCTGTCCGTCCGCGCCAGGGGCCTGGCGGGCATGATGCTCAACGTCACTCCGGCGGGACGCTGACGTCACCGGCGGGAAGCCGTTTAGGTGGCGTCCGGATCCACCGGCGGCTTCTCGCCCGGCTTCAGCGGTTCCGTCTGCGGGGACACGGGCGAATGACCACCGTTTCGTGAAGCGCCGTTCGTGGCGCTGCCGGTGCCGTTGATGTTGTCCAGCCCCAGGGGATCCGGATCACCGTCGAACAGGTGCTTCGTCACGGCCTGTTTCGGGTCGAGGTTGCGAAGATTCCGCAGCTCCTCGACGGGCTTGCGGAACTCCTCGAAATCCGTGCCCACTTCTTCACGCAGCTGCTGCCGAGCTCCCGTCGCGAAGTCCCTGACCTTGCGCACGGTCCTTCCGAGCCAGGCGGCGGCCTCGGGTAGCCGTTCCGGCCCGAGGATGAACAGGCCGGCGACGATCAGGATCAGGATCTCACTCCAGCCGATATTGTCGAACACGCGCCCAACCTCCGCCTCGGAACACGATGCGGTGAAAGCGTACCCGTCAATCCGAGCCTAGGGTCACCTCAACAGTCAGCTGACGCCCGTCCCGCACCACGCGCACGGGCACGGATTGGCCGATGTCGTGCTCCCGCACGGCCACGGTGAGCTCGGCGGCGTTCCGCACCCGCCGCTCGCCCACCTGAACGATCACGTCGCCTTCCTTGATGCCCGCCTGCGCCGCAGGACCGCCCGAGACGACGTTCTGCACCTGAGCGCCCCGCGACGTGTTGGCCGCCACGGAAGCGGCGTTCACCCCGAGGGAGGCGTGCTTGACGGAACCGTCACGCACGAGCGACTCGCTGATCTTGATCGCCTGGTTGGCCGGGATCGCGAACCCGAGCCCGATGCTGCCGCCCTCCCCCGAACTGCCCACGGTGCGGATCATGGAGTTGATCCCCACGAGAGCGCCCGTGGCGTCGACGAGCGCCCCACCGGAGTTACCCGGGTTGATGGCCGCGTCGGTCTGGATGGCGTCGTAGGTCACCGGGGGGTCCCCGTTCTCCCCCGGAGCGGTCACCGGACGGTTGAGAGCACTGACGATGCCCTCGGTGACCGTGTTCTCCAAACCGAAGGGAGAACCGATGGCCATGACCTGGTCGCCGGGTGCGAGCGAATCGGAGTCACCGATCTCGATGACGACGGGGTCTTCCACACTGACCTTGAGTACGGCGAGATCGGTCTTCGGGTCGCTACCGACGACCTGGCCGCTCGTACGGGTACCGTCGATGAACACCACGGTGACCTTGGCGTTGCCGTCCCGCATCGCGTGGGACACCACGTGGTGGTTCGTGAGGATGTATCCCTCGGGATCGATGACCACACCGGAGCCGACACCGCCGGATTGGCCTGCCTCGACCTCGATGGACACCACGGCGGGCGCCACCTTCTGCGCGATCGCCGCGACCGAGCCCGCCGGCCGTTCTTTGGCGGCTTCGGCTTCCGCGAAGTTCAACTCCCCGGTGAGCGAGTTGCCCGCTGAGGAGATCGCCCATCCGACCACACCGCCCCCGGTCCCGATCAGCAGCGCTATGGCCCCGAGCAACGCCAGCGCGGTCGGTTTGACACGGCGGCCGAACAGCAATTCGGGCAGGCTCAGCAGCGGGCCGGTGGGGCGTTCGATGTCGTCGGCGGCGCGTTCTTGGCCCCGCAGGGCGGGCGTGCCCAACACGGCAGGGGAATTCGGGTCGCGCCACGGGTCCGATTCCGACGTCCACAGCGGCTTCTCGTCGCCTCCACCGGAGCCGTCACCGTTGTCGGAAGCAGCGGAGTCATCGGAGCGCACGTCACCGGCCGGGCGCTGCAGCACCACGTTCTCCTCACCCGGCTGCCGTCCGAAGGCCTCCGCAAGGGCAGGCGGAGGCGGACCGGGCTGGGACGACACCGGACGCGCGCTGGTGTCCGGCCGGTGAAGCAGGTCGAACGACCCCTCCACGCCTTGGGGCCTGCCGAACACAGCCGCCGATTCGGGATCCACCGGCGGACGTGTGACCGGGCGTGGCCGAAGCCGGTGCTCCTGTTGCCCGGGCTCCTCCTGGTTCGGCGTGGCTGGTTCGTTCATTCTTCCCCGGTTGGACTGCGGTGATCACTGAGATCGCTCGGCGTGTGACCCTACGCCAAGCTTCCCACAGACATGTTGCCCGCAGTTCGGTGAAGTCAGCGTGGGGCACCCACAGGCGTTGTCACAGCGCCTGTCACAGCGCCCGCGGTGGCCGGCGCGGCGACATCGGCCGAGGAAGACTCCGGGGACGCCGACACGGTCACACTGATGCTGGGTTCAGTGGAAGTGACCTTCGTTCCCGCTACGCCGAAGCGCTCGGACGGATCCGTGGGTTCGGAGGTCCGAGACGGGGAAGAAGACGTAGAAGACACAGAGGACGAGGAAGACATAGACGACGAGGAAGACACGGAAGGCTGGGAAGAACCGGACGGCCCGGGTGTTTCCGTTCCGGCTCCGTTGGCCTGCGCGGTGTCGTGGCCGCCGTGGCCGCCGAACTTCGCCGGCAGCACGTCGGTACGAGGCGTAGCACTGGAGTCGACGTCGGTGTCCCTCGTGCCGTCTTCGGTCACGTTCGTGGTGACGACCAGCGCGAGCGCGCTGAGCACCAGGCCGGAGACGACGACACCGGCTCCCTGCGTCGCCCTCTTCCTCACCCCGCCCAGACGCGGACCGTTACCGAGGACGGTGGGAGACGTGCCAAGAGGCGCCGACGTGCCGAGCGCACCTGAGGGAAGGCTGTCGCGCAGTCCCGCGACCTGGTCGGGCCGCTGCACGGCCACGATCTGCCCGTCCGGACCGATGGCGAGGTTGTCGGGACCGGGCGGCAGATCAGCGGTCTGAGGTATTCGCTGAAGGCTCGCCAGGAAGCCCGCCGAGATCGATGGTGTCTGCGCCTGCCGCACGGCGGTGCTGGCCGCGCGCTGGGCGGCGACCTCGGCGGAACAACGGGGGCAGTGGGCAAGGTGGGCCGCTGCGCGCTCCTGAGCGCCCAGCGACAACTCCTGGTCCACGAAAGCCACCACGGCATCGGGAAGAAGATGCGATTCGGGCAACCCCCGTCCCTTGCCAACCGTCATACCTGTGCCTCCTGTTTGAGCGCACGACGGCGCTCGAGAGAAGACTTCAACGCCTGTCGACCACGGTGGATCCGGCTGCGAACAGTGCCGAGCTTAACGCCGAGCGTCGCACCGATCTCCTCGTAGGACAGACCTTCCACGTCACACAGCACCACAGCCGCCTTGAACTCGGGAGGCAGCTCGTCGAGAGCGGCCTGCAGATCGGGGTCCAGATGTGTGTCTGAGTACACCTGCTCGGGACTCGGACCGTCACCGACGATGCGGTCGGTGTCCTCGGGAAGACCCTCCATCCGAACCCGGGAACGACGCCTCGCCATGTCGAGGAACAGGTTCGTCGTGATGCGGTGTAGCCAGCCCTCGAACGTTCCTGGTTTGTAGGACGCAAGCGAACGGAACACCCGGATGAACGTTTCCTGGGTGAGGTCTTCGGCGTCGTGGGCGTTACCGGTCAAGCGGTAAGCGAGCCGGTACACGCGATCGGCGTGTTGCCGCACGACCTCGTCCCAAGTCGGCGGCGTCCACGTGGCATCGTCGTCGACCAACACCGGAGCGGTCTGCATGCTGTCGTGTGGCAGCTGAGGCACCTCCATCGGTCCGTCCCCTTCACTAATCCACCAACGTGGCGGATGCGACGGGAGTTCCCGTCCTCTCGATATCTCAGTGTTACCCGGCTTCCTGTGGTTGTAGTGAAGTCCGTCTGAGAGCAGCCTGAGAAACGCGACGCCCTACCCGCCGCCCCATCAAGACCCGCTCCGACCAGCGTAAACGCGTTTTCCCCACATCGATCCCACCGCCACGCGGAGAGTGGATTCGGCCACGACGACCGCGAGGCGTCTCCGGTGGAAGCGAGACGAAAAGCACCCCGTGAGGACGTACTGGCCGAGTTCACCGACCGTGCCGCGCTAATCTCTGGCGCGTGAACTCCGAGACGCACATCACCGGTTGGGTCGATCTCGGCGAATTCATCGAGGCGTACCTTCCCGAGGACGATGTCCTGGCCTCGGCACGTCTTCGCGCGGAACAGCTCGGCTGCCCACCGGTGTCGTGTGCCACGGGTTCGCTGCTCAGCTTCCTGGCAGCGTCGTTACAAGCCCGGGCAGTCGTCGAGATCGGAACCGGCGCGGGTGTCAGCGGCCTGTACCTACTCCGGGGGATGGCCGGTGACGGCGTGCTGACCTCGATCGACATCGAGCCGGAATTCCACCGCAGCGCGCGCCAGTCGTTCCTCGCCGCCGGATACCCGACAGGGCGCACGCGCCTGATCATGGGTAGGGCGATGGACGTGTTGTCGCGGCTCACCACCGGTGGATACGACATGGTGTTCGCCGACGCCTCGCGCGTGGAGTACCCCGGTTACTTCGAACTCGGGGTGCAGCTGCTCCGTCCCGGTGGTGTGATCGCGTTCCACAACGTGCTGGCCGCGGGCCAGATCGCCGACCCGACGCGGCGGGAGCCGGAGCTGCTCGCGCTGCGAGACGTGGCACGAGCGGTGCGGGAGGACAAGCGCCTGGTGCCCACCCTGTTGCCCATGGGCAACGGCCTGCTGGTCGCGGCGGTCGCGACCACCGAGGACTGACGTGACACGGTGAGCTGAAACAACCGGAACAGCCGCGCCGACCTGGTGTGACGGGTGCGGAGACGGCTTCGAAGCGGCGGAGAGCCGCGAGACCGGAGAGGCCGGAGAGAGCAGGGAGAACGCTGTGTGCATCGGCATGCCGCTACCGTAACCCGCTTTTCGAACATATGTTCGTACACGTTCCGGTGAACCTCAGACGGACTCGGGCGCACTCCGCCGCACCAGCAGCGACACACCCGCAGCCGCGCAGCCGAGCCACACCGCGACGGTGCCGACGAGCCACGCCCAACCCGCGTGCCCGTAGACGACGCTGCCCACCGTGCCACCGACACTGCTGCCCAGGTAGTACGCCAACGTGTACAGACCGGACGCCGACGCGCGGGCGCTCGTCGGCGCCTCGGCCGCGGCCCACCCGTTGGCGACGGCATGCGCCGCGAAGAAGCCACCGGTGAACACCACGAAGCCCACGATGACGACGGCGAGCGAACTCGCCACCGTGGCAGCCGCGCCCACGGCGGTCAGCGCGAGCGACATGAGCAGGCAGCGCATCCTGCCGAACCGCGCCACCAACCTGCCCGCCGTGGCCGACGACACCGAGCCCATCGCGTAGCAGAGGAACACGAGCGAGGCGACAGCGGGACTGAGGTTGAGCGGCTCTCCGGTGAGCCGGAAACCCGCCGCGTTGTACAGCGCCACGAACGATCCCATCGCCAGCAGCGCCACACCGTACTGCGCCCACAGCACGGGTCTGCGCAGGCCGATACGGAACCCGGACAACACGGCGCGCAGCTGCGCCCCGAGCGGCTCCGACCGCTTGTCCCGGTCCCGCCGCGGCGACCGTGGGAGAACGGCCACGGTGAGCAGGGCGCACAGCAGTCCGATGCCGCCGACCACGGCGAGAGCGCCGTGCCAGCCGAGTGGTTCGGTCACGCCCCCTGCGACGAGTCGGCCGAGCATGCCGCCCACGGTGTTGCCGGCGACCATGGCTCCGACCGCGCCGGCCACGCCCGCACGTCCCAGCAGTTCGGTGAGGTAGGCGGCCGCCACACCCGGGAATCCGGCGATGGCGACGCCCTGCAACACACGCAGGACGAGCAGCACCTCGTACGAAGGAGCGAGCGGCAACAGCAGTCCCAGCAGGGCCGAGGCCAGGACGGACACGACGATGACCGGTCGTTTGCCGACGATCTCCGACAGCGCGGCGATGGGCACCACCGCCGCGGCGAGGCCACCCGTACCCATCGACACGGCCAACGAAGCGGCACCGGGATCGAGACCGAACTCGGCCGCGAGCTGCGGCAACAGGGGTTGCGGCGCATACAGCAACGAGAACGAACAGATGCCGGCGGCGGCCACCGCCACCGTGACCCGGCGGGCACTCACGGCCCGACCCGCGGAATCCTGCGCAGCCACACCCACGTTCTCCGACGGTAAGCGCCGCTAATCAATACTTCCAATACTGCGCGCAAGCACAATCGATACCGTGACGAATGAATTCGACGATGTCCGACTCACGATGGATCTCGCACCCGCCGCCGCGTTGCTGAGCGTGCTGAAGAACACTTCCAACCTCACCCGAGCGGCGGCCGAACTCGGCATCCCTCAGCCGACCGCGAGTCGCCGTCTCGCCGCGCTCAGCGAACGCGTGGGAGTACCGCTCACCGTTCCCCAGGGACGCGGTATCCGCCTCACCCGGGTAGGTCGGCTACTCGCCGACGCCGCCGAACGGGCTGTCGACATCCTGGAGCACGGCGTCCGTCAGGTCCGCGAGGAAATCGATCCCGAAGCCGGTCACGTGGTGCTGGGCTTTTTGCACCTACTCGGCCGATCCCTGGTGCCCGGCCTGCTCCGCGACTTCCGCATCGAGCATCCCCGAACCCGGTTCGGCCTCGCCCAAGGGTCCTGGCGGAACATCGTGGACGGCCTCGTCTCCGGGGAGCTCGACCTGGCACTGGTCGCACCACCGCCCCGCGCAGAGGGCCTGGAATCCGTGGTGCTCACCGAGCAGGAACTGTTCGTGGCCGTGCCCACGGACCACCGTCTTGCCGGTCGCCCCAGCGTGCGCCTGACCGAACTGGCCGACGAAGTGTTCGTGCTGCTCGAACACGGTTACGGGCTGCGGCAGATCACCGACGCTCTCTGCGCGAAAGCCGGCTTCACACCGACCGTGGCGTTCGAAGGCCAGGAATCCGACACGGTACGCGGGCTGGTCGCGGCAGGACTCGGTGTGGCGCTCCTACCCGCGTTCGAACCCCACCCGCCGCCGGGGGTCGCCGAAATCAGGCTCGACCCGCCCGTGACCCGGAAGATCGGTCTGGCCTGGTCCACCGATCGGCCGCTGTCCCCCGCCGCCGCGACGTTCCGCAAGTTCATTCGCGACCACTCGCGGGATCAGGCGTAGGACTCGACGAACCGCACGAGAGTGCGTGCGGCGAAGCCCGTGCCGCCGGGCACGACCTCGGCGTAGGTGCTCTCGGCCCTGGCCGGTCCCGCGATGTCCAGGTGCGCCCACGGCAGGCCGTCCGTGAACTCACGCAGGAACAGCGCGGCCGTGATACCGCCCGGGCCGGGCGGTCCCTGACGGATGTCGGCGATGCCGTCGCGAACGGCGTCGACGTACTCGTCCGACAGCGGCATCCGCCACCACTGCTCGCCCACCTCGGCGCCGGCTTCTAAAAGACGCTCGGCGAGCTCGTCGTCGGTGGCGAACAAGCCGCCCGTACGCACTCCCAGCGCCACCTTCATCGCACCCGTGAGCGTGGCCACGTCGACCACCACGTCGGGGCGGAAGGTCTCGACTCCGTAGGCGAGGGCGTCGGCGAGCGCCATCCTGCCCTCGGCGTCGGTGTTGTCGATCTTCGTGGTGCGCCCGCCATAGTGCCGCACCACGTCACCGGGCCGATACGCCGAGCCGGAGATCGCGTTCTCGGCCGCGGGCACCAGGCCGGTGACCCGCACGTTCGGTTTCAGCGCGGCGATCGCTCGCATCGCCGCGACGACAGCACCGCCACCGGACATGTCGGTGCGCATGAGGTGCATGCCCGCAGCGGGCTTCACCGAGATGCCGCCCGTGTCGAACGTGATGCCCTTACCCACGAGCAGCAGATGCGCAGCGGCGCCTCGCGGCCGGTACGACAACTCGATCAGCCGCGGCGGGTGGGCCGAACCACCGCCGACGGCGAGTATGCCGCCGAACCGCCGTTCGGCCAGCCACTCGTCGTCGCGCACGGTCACCGACAGGCCTGGCACGTCGGCGACCCGCTGGGCCGTGTTCGCCAGCCACGCCGGGTTCTTCACGTTCGACGGCGTGTTGGCCAGGTCACGCGCCAATGCCGTGGCCCGGGCCAACTCGCCGGCTCGGGCTACCATCGCAGCGCACTCGTCGACGGAGCCCTCCGACACCACCAGCCGCACCCTGCGCACCCGCACAGGCCCGTCCGAGCCGGTCACTCGGTAGCGGTAGCCACCGAGCATCGCGCCCGTCGTGAACGCGGCGTACTCGCCGGCACCCGTCTGCTCCGCGGGGCGCACCTGCACCAGCACCGGCGGACGACCACCCGAATCGGCTTCGGCGTCGGCATAGGCGTGCGCGGCTCGGACGAATGCCGCACCGGCCTCGCGGTAATGCCGTCGATCGCCCGAGCCGATACCGACGAGCCACTTCGGGCCGTCCTCACCCGGCAGGACCCGGACCTCACCGGCCTTGCCGTTGAACCCCAAGTCGGCAGGCACCTCGACGTGTGGTGTGTCGTCCCCCTCCGTGACGAGCACCGCGACCGGCGCGCCCCGTCGGGCACGGTCGGCCACCTCCACGTCGATCAGCCTCGTGGGGACGGACGGGACCGGCGAGCGCGCCATACGATCTCCAGGCACAACAGGTCAGGCCAGGCCGAACCTGTGTCGGCACCGGCACGAGGAATGGATCAGTTTTCAGCTGGTGGCCTGCTGAAGGGCCGCACCGAGGTCCTTGGCCTCCTCCATCGTCAGTTCGACGACGAGTCGCCCGCCGCCCTCGAGCGGTACGCGCATCACGAGGCCCCGCCCCTCCTTGGTCACTTCAAGGGGCCCATCTCCGGTTCGGGGCTTCATGGCCGCCATAGCGTGCTCCCTCCGTCTGAATCAGCGCGCCCGGTTCGGGCTCGCCAAAGCAACCGCGTCGTGACCATTGTCCCCCATGAGGAGTCGGCCGCGAACGTGGACCGATCTTAGCGGCGACGGATCGTTGCTGGTATGCGCGCCGCAGGCCTGTCAGACTCGCCGATCGAGGACAACAACGGAGGATTCGGTGACCGCACACGAGAGCACAGAGGCGAAAAAGAACGGCAACCCGGACTCCACCGGCGAGGTGCTGTTGACAAGCGACGCCGACGGCGTACGCACCCTCACACTCAATCGGCCCCGCGCGTACAACTCACTGACGGTGGAGCTGAAGGAACGGCTGCTCACGGCCCTGAAGGAGGCGGCGGAGGACGACACGGTCAGGGCTGTCGTACTCACCGGTGCGGGCAAGGCGTTCTGCGCGGGCCAGGACCTCAAGGAGCACATCGGGATGCTGCGCTCCGGCGATCCGGCCCCGTTGAACACGGTGTCGCAGCACTACAACCCGATCGTGACCGCGATCGTGGACATGCCGAAACCGGTGATCGCGGCGGTGAACGGCTCGGCCGCCGGGGCCGGAGCCGCCTTCGCCTACGCCTGCGACCTGCGCATCGCGGCGGCTTCGGCCAGTTTCAACATGGCTTTCGCCGGGGTGGGGCTGGGCCCGGATTCGGGCGCGTCGTGGACACTGCAACGGCTCGTCGGATACGGCAAGGCCGTGGAGTTGATGATGCTGGGCCACAAGGTGGACAGCACGGAAGCGCTACGTCTCGGATTGGTGGGCGAGGTGGTTCCCGACGACGAGTTCGCCGACCGGGTGCGTACCGTCGCCGCCACACTCGCCGCGGGCCCCACCAGGGCATACGCGAAGATCAAGAGCACGGTGGCGCGGGCTGCCGAGTGCTCGCTGGCCGAGGCGTTGGCCGCCGAGGACGCGGCTCAGACGGAACTCGGCGGCACCACCGATCACAGCGAGGCCGTCGAGGCGTTCGTGGAGAAGCGCCGACCGAATTTCACCGGAAAGTAGGTCACCCGACTCGGTCGCCCGCGCGGAAACAGCCCTGCACGTGGTCGTCCACCATGCCCGTGGCCTGCATCATCGCGTAGCAGGTCGTCGGACCGACGAAGACGAAACCACGCTTCTTCAAAGCCGTGGCCAGCGCCTTCGACTCCGGTGTCGTGGCGGGCACATCGGCCATCGTGCGGGGCCTCCGCCGCACGCCCGGTTCGGGGGCGAACGACCACAGCAGGTCGTCCAACGGCACGTCCAACTCCGCGACGGCCCTGGCGTTGGTGATCGTGGCGAGGATCTTCGCCCGATTCCGCACGATGGACGCATCGGCCAGCAGTAGAGCGACGTCGTTGGTATCGAAGGCGGCGACCCTTTCGGGGTCGAACCCGGCGAAGGCGCGCCGGAAGTCGTCGCGTTTGCGCAGGATGGTCAGCCACGACAGGCCGGACTGGAACACCTCCAACGACAACCGTTCGAACAGCGCGGCCTCACCCCGCAGCGGCACACCCCACTCCTCGTCGTGGTAGGCCACGTAGTCGGGCGCGGTGTTGCCCCAGGCGCACCGAAAAACGCCGTCGGGACCGAGAAGTTCCGGGTTCACTGGCCCACCGTGTAGTTCTCGGCGAACCGCGCGAACGTCCGCAACGAGCGGCGCAGAGCCAGCGCGAACGCCGGACGCACCAGCCCCCAACCCAACCTGCCCACCGGGCCGAACGGAGGGGTGAAGTCCTCCGACCACACGAACACGCTGCGCTGCGGCCCTTTCGCCTGGACGTGGAAGGTGCCCGTTCCCCGGACGATCAGCCCCAGGTGCCGCACCGTGCACCGCACCGGCGGCTCCCAGTTCGTGATCTCCATGGTGTCGGTGACGCCCACCCCGAAGGCACCGGTGAACGCCTCCAGCCGCGACCCGACACTGCGCCCGTTGCCCGAGATCACCCGCACCGTGGTGGCGGGGATCCACTCACGCTGCCGTTCCCAGTCGGTCAGCGCCAACCACGTCGTACCCGCGGGCGCGGCGATCTCCACCGACGCCGTGAGATCACTCACGGCTCACCCCACAACTCCCGCGTTCGGCCTCCAACTCCGCCACCCGGGCGCGCAACAGGTCGATCTCCGCGCCGAGCCGGGACATCACCCAGTCGACCTCCGACATCTTGTAGCCACGGAGGACGACCTGGTACTTGACGCCTTCCACGTCCTTGCCCGTGATGTCCTCGGCGGGCAGGCGGGTGGGCGAACTACCGGGTGCGAGCGGGGCGAGCTCCTCCCCTCTGCCGAAGACCAGCGACGCCAGCAGGAACACCACGGCCGCTACCAGCAGCATCACGAGAAGGTAGATCAGGGCGGTGGTCACTCCACGATCGTGACATACCCGCCGAACTCACGTGTGCTTCGCCAGCACCTGTCGCAGCGGCGGACGATCGGTGAGCGGAACCGGACTGACATCCGGGATCCACTCACCCGCGACCTGCACGAACTGGGTGAGCTCCGGCGCTCCGGGCGCCTCCACTCCGCAACGTGCCAAGGCGGTGCCGAGAATCTCGCGGGCCATGACACCGAGCTGCGCCAACGAACGATTGCGGTGCTTGCGCACCCCAAGATTCACCTGTGCCAGCGCGTCGAGCCCGCAGGTGGCTTCGGCGTCGAGCAGCAGGCCTATCTCCACTCCGTAGCCACAGGAAAACGGCAGCGCCTCCAACAGCCGCCGGGTGGCCGCGTACTCCCCTCCCAACGGCTGCACCAGCCCGGACAACGATGGCCGCAGCGCGGCCAACAACGGCCGGGCCAGCAACTCGGTGACCCGTCCGCCTCCGGTGGTGAGTTCGTCGTCCTCCAACCGCAGCGGCCTGCGGTAGAAACCCTTCACCAGCTCGACGCCGGGCTCGCACAACAACGGGCCGAGCAGCGCGGGCACGAAACCCGGGTCGGGATCGACCAAGTCGGAGTCGAGGAACACGACCAGATCACCCGTCGTGGCCGCCAACGACCGCCACAGCGCCTCGCCCTTGCCCGGCAACGGCGGGAAGTCGGTGAGCACCTCCTCGCGGCGGACGGCGGTCGCGCCCGCTCGCGTCGCGGTGGCCACCGTGTCGTCACTCGACCCGGAGTCCAACACCACGAGCTCGTCCACCAGGGTGCCCACCAAAGGACGCACAGAGGCCACCACGGCTCCCACCGTGGCCTCCTCGTTCAGCGCGGGCAGCACCACCGACACCGTCCGCCCCCGCTTGGCCGCCACCAGTTCCGGCACACTCCACTGCGGAGATTGCCAGGTGCGGCGACGGAACCAGCGCTCATCCATGAATAGCGATCGTGCCATCCTGGAAAGGACAGTCACCGGGAGGGAACGTGTTGCAACCGCTGATCCGAGGTGTACTCGCGCCGACGGCCAAGCTGGTCTATCGGCCCGACGTGCAGGGGCTGGAGAACGTGCCGCTCGACGGCCCGGTGATCCTGGCTCCCAACCATCGATCGGCTATCGACACCGCGGTCATCGCGCTCGTGGCGCCCCGGCCGGTCCGGTTCCTCGGCAAGGCCGAGTACTTCACGGGCACGGGATTGAAGGGCCGGTTCGTGGCCTCGTTCCTGTCCGCGCTCGGATACCTTCCCGTCGAACGTGGCAACGCCATGGCCGGTCTCGCCGCGCTGAAAGCAGCGCGCGAGGTGCTGGAGGCCGGTGAGACGTTCGCGATCTACCCGGAGGGCACGCGTTCACTCGACGGTCGTCTGTACCGCGGGCACACCGGTGTCGGCACGCTCGCGCTGGAGACCCGGGCGACCGTGGTTCCCGTGGCGCTGCACGGCACCGAGAAACTGCTGCCGGTGGGCAAGAAGATCCCCCGGCCGGCGAAGGTGAGCGTGCGGTTCGGAGAGCCGCTCGACTTCTCCCGCTACGACGGCCTCGGCTCCTCACCGGCGATCCGGCGCGCGGTGACCGACGAGATCATGTACGCGATCATGGAGCTGTCCGGTCAGGAGTACGTGGACAGCTACCACAAGCGGCCGCAGGCCGACGCCGCCTGACCGCCGGGCGGCGTCAACCCGCCCACTTGTCGACCGGCGTGTAGGTGTGCCGGGAGAAGACGCCGAGAACGGCGTGCGGGTCCGCGTCGACCGTGACGAGGTCGCGGCTGGCCTCGCCCAAGAACCCTTCGGTCACCATGTGATCGAGGAACTCGACCATCTTGGTGTAGTAGCCGCCCACGTCGAGCAGGCCCACCGGTTTGGCGTGCAGGCCGAGCTGCGCCCAGGTCCACACCTCGAACAGCTCCTCCAACGTGCCCGCCCCACCGGGCAGCGCGAGAAAGGCGTCGGACAGCCGGGCCATCGTGGCCTTGCGTTCGTGCATGTCCTCCACCACGTGGAGCTCGGTGAGGCCGTGGTGCGCGATCTCGGCACGCATCAGGTGTTTCGGGATCACTCCGATGACCTCGCCGCCCGCCTCCAGTGTCGCGTCGGCCACGACACCCATGAGGCCGACCTGCCCGCCGCCGTAGACGACGCCGATTCCGCGTTCGGCCAACAACCTGCCCACGGCGGTGGCCGCGTCGGCGTAACCGGGGTCCTTACCCGACGACGAGCCGCAGAAGACGCAGATCCGCTCCATTTCAGTGGGTTTCCTCCCAAGCCTTGTAGGCCTTCTTCACCACGTTCACCGCGTCGTCGATGTCGTCGGTGACATGCAGCAGCTGAAGGTCCCGTTCGCTGATCTTGCCTTCCCCGAGCACGGTGTCCCGCACCCATTCGTACAGCCCACCCCAGTACTTGGAGCCGAACAGCACCACCGGGAACTTGGTGACCTTCTTGGTCTGCACCAACGTCAACGCCTCGAACAGCTCGTCGAGCGTGCCGAACCCGCCGGGGAGACAGATGAACGCCTGCGAGTACTTGATGAACATCGTCTTCCGCGTGAAGAAGTAGCGGAAGTTCACCCCGAGATCCACCCACGAGTTCAGGCCCTGCTCGAACGGCAGCTCGATGCCGAGGCCGACGGACAGGCCACCGGCCTCGGACGCGCCTCTGTTCGCGGCCTCCATCACACCGGGACCACCGCCGGTGATCACGGCGAACCCGACTTCGGCCAACGCCGCGCCGATCTCGCGACCGAGCTGGTACTCGGGATGGTCGCGAGGCGTGCGGGCCGACCCGAACACGGTCACCGCGCGCGGTATCTCAGCCAGCGCGCCGAATCCCTCGACGAACTCGGCTTGGATACGCAGCACCCGCCACGGGTCGGTGTGCACCCAGTCGGACGGTCCGCGGGAGTCGAGCAGCCGCTGGTCCGTGGTGGTGTTCTCCGCCTGACTACTCCGGCGCAGGACGACGGGACCACGACGCCGTTCAGGCGGGCTGTCATCGCCGTTGTTGATGTTGCGCGTCACCTCGGTCACAACGGCCAGCGTAGATTCATCCGCTCAACAATGAGTGGAGCACCTCGGCGACACGGCGAATATCCGCGACCGGAACGTGCTCCTGCTGGGTGTGGGCCAGGGTCGGATCGCCGGGCCCGAAGTTGACGGCGGGCATGCCAAGCGCGGCGAAACGGGCCACATCGGTCCACCCGAGTTTGGCGGCCACCCGCCCACCCGCGGCGTCGACGAGTTCCGCCGCCGCCGGTTCCGACAGGCCCGGCAGCGCGCCCGGTGAACAGTCGACGACGGTGAGTTCGTAGCCGTCGAAAACCTCCCGCAGGTGCGCCTCGGCCCGCTCGGGGGTGACGTCGGGCGCGAAACGGTGGTTCACGGCCAGCACGGCGGAGTCGGGCACGACGTTGCCCGCCACCCCGCCCTCGATCCGCACCGCCTGCAGCCCTTCCCGGTAGGTGAGGCCGTCGATCTCCACGACCCGGGCCTCGTACTCCGCGAGACGGCGCAGCGGTTCACCCAACGCGTGGATGGCGTTGGAACCCATCCACGCCCGAGCGGTGTGGGCGCGGACACCGTCCACGCGCAGCTCGACCCGCATGGTGCCCTGGCAGCCGGCCTCGATCACCGCGTTCGACGGCTCGCCCACGACGGCGAGATCCCCGCGCAGCCACTCGGGCAGTTCGCGTTCGATCCGGCCCAGTCCGTTGCGAGCGGCCTCGACCTCCTCGCAGTCGTAGAACACGAAGGTGACGTCGTGCCGCGGTTCCGGCAGCGTCGCCGCGAGGTGCAGGAACACGGCGTCGCCACCCTTCATGTCGACGCTGCCGAGGCCGTGCAGAACCTCGTCGTCCCCCGAACCGGTACGCCTGGAGGGCAAGTTGTCGTTGACGGGCACGGTGTCGAGGTGCCCGGCGAACACGATCCGCGACGGCCTGCCCAGGTCGGTCCTGGCCAACACGGCGTCGCCGTTACGCACCACCTCCAGATGCGGGGCCTGTGTACGCAGCGCGGCCTCCACGGCGTCGGCGATGGTGGCCTCGGCGCCGGACACGCTTTCGATGTCCACGAGCGCGGCGGTGAGATCGACGGGATCGGAACGCAGGTCGAGCGAGGGCATGCTCGCACCGTAACGCGCGCTGCGTACGGTGGACACGTGCGTACCCGAGCCTGTGCCGTTCTCGCCGCCGCGCTGTTCGTGCTGACCGGGTGCTCCGGAGAAGCGGGGCCGACCCCGAAGGGAGCGCCGGATCCCGGTCCCGGCGCCCTGGCCCGGAAGATAGAGATCCTGCGAGCCGACGACTGCCACGTCGCGCCCACCGAGGTGCGCTCGCCCGACTGCGAGAAGTACGTCACCCAGCTGGAGAACATCCCGGGCAACGCGCGCAAGTACGCGGCCGGACATCCTCGGTTGGGTGAGGCCATCGACTCGCTTGAAAGCACGGTGCGGTCCTATCGCAACAACGAATGCGCAGGTGGCGGCGACGCCGACGTGTGCGCGGCGACGCTGACGGACATGGCGTCGGCGTTGACGAACCTGCACACCGAGCTGTCCGCGCTGCCGGACGTGGCGACGCAGACAGGCTGAGCGCGGGTTACCGTAGCGGCCGTGAGCGCAGCTATTCCGAATCCCGAAACGACCGGTGCGACCGGTGTCGGCCTGGCGACCGTCACGAACGACGGCACCGTGCTCGACACGTGGTTCCCGCAGCCGAAGCTGGTCACCACAGAGTCGCGTGAGAGCGGCACCGAGAGGCTGTCCGCGGAGCAGGCCGTCGAAGCGCTCGGTGAGGCGGCGACGGCCGCGCTCGGCCCCGACGACGCGCGCGGAGTCGAGGTCGTGGCGGTACGCACGTCCATCGCGGCGTTGTCGCAGGCCCCCGCCGACGCGTACGACGTGTACCTGCGACTGCACCTGCTCTCCCACCGGCTCGTACGGCCGCACGGCCAGAACCTCGACGGGGTGTTCGGCCTGTTGTCCAACGTCGTGTGGACCAACCACGGCCCGTGCCCGGTGGAGGGCTTCGAGGTCACGCGCCTGCGGCTGCGGTCGCGCGGCCAGGTGACCGTCTACAGCATCGACAAGTTCCCCCGCATGGTGGATTACGTGATCCCGAGCGGGGTCCGTATCGGCGACCCCGACCGCGTGCGGCTCGGCGCGCACCTCGCCAGCGGCACCACCGTGATGCACGAGGGCTTCGTGAACTTCAACGCGGGCACGCTCGGCGCCTCCATGGTGGAGGGGCGGATCTCGGCGGGTGTCGTGGTCGGCGACGGCACCGACGTCGGCGGCGGCGCGTCCATCATGGGCACGTTGTCCGGTGGCGGTAAGGAGGTCATCTCGCTGGGCGAGCGGTGCCTCATCGGCGCCAACGGCGGCGTGGGAATCTCCCTCGGCGACGACACGGTGGTGGAGGCCGGCCTCTACGTCACCGCGGGCACGAAGGTGAAGTTCGAGGGCCGTACCGTCAGGGCCCGCGACATCTCGGGTATCTCCGGGGCCCTGTTCCGCCGCAACTCCACGACCGGCGAGGTCGAGGTCGTCGAACGCACCGGTGCGGGCGTCGAACTCAACGCCGCCCTGCACGCCAACGACTGAAACGGTTTCCCTCCGCGAAAACCTGTCACCCGGCGGACGAAACGGCTTCGACGACTCGAAGGGAATCCGTTTCGTCCCCGAGAACGGTCCCGGCCCGGCGTGGGAACACGCCGGGCCGGTCACTCCGTCAGACGTTCCGCCGCGGCGTTCACTCGCTCGTCGGTGGCCGTGAGAGCCACGCGGACATGGGAATGACCGCGAGGCCCGTAGAAGGTGCCCGGAGCGGCGAGGATGCCTCGCTGCGCCAGCCACGACAACGTGTCCTGCGCTGGTTCGCCGCGCGTCGCCCACAGGTACAGGCCCGCCTCGGAGTCGTCGATGCGAAAGCCCGCCTTCTCCAGTGCCGGGCGCAGCACCGCGCGACGAGCGGCGTAACGTCGCCGCTGTTCGGCCAATACCTCGTCGTCGGCCAACGCGACCTGCATGGCCTCCTGCACCGGTCTCGGCACGATCATCCCGGCGTGTTTACGCACCGCCAGCAGGTCACGTACCAGCGCGGGATCGCCCGTGACGAACCCCGCGCGATAGCCGGCCAGGTTGGCCGACTTCGACAGCGAATGCACCGCCAACAGGCCGTCGAGACTGCCGCCGTGCACGTCGGGGTGCAGGATCGACACCGGATCGGCGTCCCAGCCCAGAGCCAGATAGCACTCGTCGGACACCACCACGGTGCCGCGCTCGCGCGCCCACTCCACCACTTTGCGCAGGTGTTCCACACCCAGCACCTTCCCGGTGGGGTTGGACGGCGAGTTCAGCCACAACAAGGCGGGCCGGGCGGGACCGAGCGCGGTGAGTCCGTCGGCGCGCGCCACGGACGCACCCGCCAACAGCGCGCCCACCTCGTACGTCGGGTAGGCCAGCTCGGGGATGACGACCGTCTTCCCCACGCCGACACCGAGCAGCGTCGGCAGCCACGCCACCAGCTCCTTGGACCCGATCGTGGGCAGCACGGCGTCGGGTTCCACCCCGGTGACACCGTGGCGACGCCGCAACGCCTCGACGGCCGCCTCACGCAGGGCGGGCGTGCCGTGCGTGGCCGGGTAACCCGGGACGTCCGATACCGAAGCGAGAGCAGCCCTGATGCTGTCCGGTACCGGGTCCACCGGCGTGCCGACCGACAGGTCGACTATCCCGTCGGCGTGAGCTCGCGCAGTGGCGGCGTGGCCGGCCAGTGAGTCCCAGGGAAAGTCGGGAAGCTTCGGCCCGCTCATTCGCCCTGCGGGGGCAGGTCCTTGATCCACTGCGGGTCGTGCGCGACCTTGCCGACCTTCGCCGCCCCGCCGGGTGAACCGAGTTCGTCGAAGAAGTCGACGTTGGCCTTGGTGTAGGCGGCCCACTCGTCCGGCACGTCGTCCTCGTAGTAGATGGCCTCCACCGGACAGACCGGCTCGCAGGCTCCGCAGTCGACGCACTCATCGGGGTGGATGTAGAGCATCCGCTCGCCCTCGTAGATGCAGTCGACGGGGCACTCGTCGA